>NZ_LEKG01000200.1:0-13399 GCF_001029515.1 Micromonospora sp. RV43
GGGCTGCGCACCGCCGAACAGGTCGAGGAAGGGCGAGTCGATGTCGCCGTCGGGGCGTACCGGCTCGCGCGGGGTCATCGGTCGCGGCGGCTGGAACACGCCGACGCGGCTGTGCCCGGGGCTGGTGACGAGCGCGCTGTCGAGGACGACCTCGTCCAGATCCTCGTCCGGTGGGTAGTCGAACGATCGCGCACGGTTACCGTTGGGCCCGGCCGGGCGCCCGGCCGGGGAACCCGGCGTGGAAGAGCGACTCATGCGACCGCCTCACCCGCGTCGTTCGTCTGCACGGTTGTCGTACGCCCGGTCATGCCAGTTCCTCCCGGATCCTGATCCGGCTCGCGACGAGCCGCGGATCCCGCTGCTCGGTGGCCGGTTCCCGGGTGCGTCGCCAGTCGGTCAGCGCGGTCCGGATGACCATGCGCGCGGGCCGGTCCGGGTCGACGTACCGGAAGATGAACGAGGTCGTCACGATCGCCAGCGAGATCTCCCAGGCGGGGAACAGCTCGACCTGGAGCGTGAACAACCAGTGGATGAACATGTAGAGGGGTACGAGCAGCATGAACAGGCCGTACTGGGCGTACGGCAGGTGGACGGGAAGGGTGTACCCGGGCGGCCCCAGGTAGACGAGGCGTGCCCGGTAGATGTCGTCGTCGGTGCGCAGCCGCATCGTCGCCCAGCGCCCTACTCGAAGATCAGGTTGATCAGGTAGTCGCCGACGAAGAAGAGTGTTGCCGCTCCGGCGATGAAGGCCAGGCCGATGATGGCGATGGCCGAGCTGGTCAGCACCTTGGAGATCTCACCCCGGCTGGCCCGGCCGATGAAGATCACCCCGAGGACCGCGAGCAGGATCGGCGCGATCTTGCTGGCGAAGAAGGTGACGACGTTGTCGGTGTCGATGCCCTTCGGTGCCGGCTCGGCGAGTGGAGTCGACGCCAGGGTGTGGAGCGCGTGGTCCACGGCACTGGACGCCGTTGCCATGAGCTCGATGGCGATCACTGGAAACCTCCCCAAGGTCGCGGCCGGCGGCGCCGCGTTGGTGCAAGTAGGCAAGCCTGGCGGGATGGTGCTCGTCAGAGACAGCGCCGTCAACGCTGAGTCCGTCACCCACCACGCAGAGTGGTGAGTTTTGGGGGGATTCTTCCCGCTTCGGCCCTCCCTCCAGGCTTCGCCATCTCGATGCTGGGCAATTCCAAAGCGTACGGCCCGGCCACCTTTGCGACAAGCCGTGAAGAGTCGACCTCCGACGGCCTGGATGACCGATCGTACACCTGTTCCAATGTGCACGTCAGGGGTGCCGCGTCGGGCGCTCGCCCGGTGGCCGGAAGCCCTGCCGGCGAACGGTACTGTCGGGTCCGTGACCGATCTGGTACGGGCGGAGACCCCGGTGGTGATGGGCGTCCTCAACGTCACGCCCGACTCCTTCTCCGACGGCGGCAGATACGCCGATCTGGACGCGGCAGTCGCACACGGGGTGCGACTGCGCGGGGACGGTGCCGACCTGATCGACGTGGGTGGCGAGTCCACCCGGCCCGGCGCCGAGCGGGTCGACGCGGAGACGGAGACCGCCCGGGTGCTGCCCGTGGTCCGCGAGCTGAGCGCCGCCGGCATCCGCGTCAGCATCGACACCAGCCGCGCCCGGGTCGCCGAGGCGGTCCTCGCCGCCGGCGCGTACGTGGTCAACGACGTCTCCGGCGGCCTCGCCGACCCGGACATGGCCCGGGTGGTCCGCGACGCCGGCTGCCCCTGGGTGCTCATGCACTGGCGGGGGCACTCGCGGGGGATGCGGGAGCTGGCCACGTACACCGACGTGGTGGCCGAGGTCCGGGACGAGCTGAGCCGGCGCGTCGACGCCGCGCTCGCCGCCGGGGTGGCCGCCGACCGGATCATCGTGGACCCGGGCCTGGGCTTCGCGAAGACCGCCGCGCACAACTGGGCGCTGAGCGCCCGCCTGCCCGAGCTGGTCGACCTGGGCTTCCCGGTGCTGTTCGGGGCCAGCCGCAAGTCCTACCTCGGCCGGCTGCTCGCCGACCCGGCCGGCGAACCCCGCCCCACCGCCGGGCGGGAGGCCGCGACCGTCGCGACGAGCGTGCTCGCCGTCGCGGCCGGCGCCTGGGGGGTACGCGTGCACGACGTCCGCGGCACCGCCGACGCGCTCGCCGTCTGGCGCGCCACCGGCAGCCCCCGGCTCGCCACCGCGACCGGCCCACGGCAAGCGACATCGCCGCAGACCGCGGCGGCCACCGGCGGCACCCGGCCGGCGGAAGCGGCCACCGGCACGAGCGGAGGCGACAGATGAGCGACCGGATCGAGCTGACCGGCCTGCGGGCGCACGGCCGCCACGGCGTCTACGACTTCGAGCGCGCCCAGGGGCAGGAGTTCGTGGTCGACGCGGTACTCGAACTGGACCTGGGCCCGGCCGCGCGCTCGGACGAGGTGACCGACACCGTGCACTACGGCGAACTCGCCGAACGCCTCGTCGCGGTGATCACCGGCGAGCCGGTGAACCTCATCGAGACGCTCGCCGACCGGCTGCTCGCGGTCTGCCTGGCCGAGCCGCTGGTGGCCGCCGCCACGGTGACTGTGCACAAGCCGGAGGCCCCGATCCCGCACGCCTTCCGGGACGTCGCAGTCACGATGAGGCGTACCCGATGACCCGGGCCGTGCTGTCGATCGGCAGCAACCTGGGCGACCGCCTCGGCCACCTGCGCGGCGCGGTGGCCGCGTTCGGCGACCGGGTGCTCGTGGTCTCCGGCGTCTACGAGACTCCACCGTGGGGGGACGCCGACCAGCCCGCGTACCTGAACGCCGCGGTGATGGTCGCGGACCCGGCGGCGACGCCGGAGGACTGGCTGGCCCGGGCCCGGGCCGCGGAGGCGGCGGCCGGGCGCGACCGCGACCCGCAGCGACGGTACGGGCCGCGCACGCTGGACGTGGACGTGATCGCGGTCTGGGACGACGCCGGCGAGCCGGTGCTCCGCGACGACCCCGAGCTGATCCTGCCGCACCCCCGGGCCCACCTGCGCGCCTTCGTGCTGCGCCCGTGGATCGACATCGAGCCGCACGGCCGGCTGCCCGGGCACGGCTGGCTGACCGATCTGCTCAACGCCGAGCCGCTCGCCGGGGACGCCCTGGAACTGAGCCCGCGACCCGATCTGGCGCTAGAGTCGGACACATGACCCGGTGGATCGTGGCCCGGCAGTGGCGAGCTGAGGAGGTGCGGTGAGCACCGACCGCTCCCCGCAGGGGCCCGACCGTTTCCGGATGGGGCCGACCCGGGCCTCCACGCTCGTGGTGGCCGGCCTGGCCGCCGCCGCGGTGGCCTGGCTGCTGATCAGTAGCTTCTACGGCGACCTCGGCTCTGACCTGCCCTGGCTGCCGGTGATCACGCTGGCCGGGCTGGCCGTGCTGGAGGGCTACGCGGCGGTGAACACCCGGGGCCGGATCGAGCGGCGGCCCGGCCGGGAGCCGGTCAACCCGCTGCTGGTCGCCCGGTTCGTCGTGCTGGCGAAGGCGTCGGCGCTGGCCGGGGCCATCTTCGCCGGCTTCTACGCCGGGCTGACCGGCTGGCTGTTCGTGGAACAGACCAACGCGGCCATGAACGATCGGCCGGCCGCGCTCGGCGGCCTCATCGCCGCGCTGGCGCTGGTCGCGGCCGCGCTCTGGCTGGAACGCTCCTGCCGGGTGCCGGAGCAGGAGGACGACGAGGACCGCGAGCCGGGTGACCGGGAGACGCCCCGCGGGCGTCTCTGAGGGTTCCCCCCACCCCGGCCCGGCGGTACCGTCCCTGGCGACCGGAGAGCGACGGCCGCCACCGGTCCGCCCGCCCGTGGGCCGGACGCGGCCACCTGGGGGAGGCGCGAGCCAATGGCGTACGACGATGCGGGCCGGACAGCGCCGCCGGAGACGTCGTCCGGGGTGCCCGCTGCCGTACTGGAGCACGTCTTCGACGACCCGGCCCACGGCGAACCCGGCCGGGACCGGATCGCGGTGCACGTGCTCTGGGAGTTCGTGCTGCTCGCCGGTCTGGTCGCGATGGCCTGGCTGCTCTGGCGGGAGGACTCGGACGCGCTGCGCGGCGGCTCCCTGAAGACGCTGCTCGTCGACGTGGCGGCGCTCGGCCTGCTCACGCTCGCCGCCGGCCTGAGCCTGCGGGCCGGCGCGGTGAACCTGGCGATCGGGCCGGTCGCGCTGGCCGCCGCGCTGCACTTCGCCGAGCAGGGCGACCGGGGCACGCGGGAGGCGCTGCTGCCGGCGCTGGCGATCGCGGCCGCGGCCGGGCTGGCGCTCGCCCTGGCCGTGGTGGTGCTGCACGTGCCCGGATGGGCGGCGAGCCTGGCCGGGGCGGCCGGCGTGATCGTCTACCTGGAACGGCGGACCGCGCCGGTGACGGTGCAGGGCGACTACGACCCGCGCGGCAGCGCGCTGTACTTCTTCGTCGGCTTCGCCGCGGTCGCCGTCCTCGGTGGCCTGTTCGCCGCGATGAAACCGGTACGCCGGCTGATCGGCCGGTTCCGCCCGGTCGCCGATCCGGCCCGGCGGCGCGGCGTGGCGGCCGCCACGGTGACCGCGCTGGCGCTCGTCGGGTCCACCGTGCTGGCGATGCTGGGCGGCGTGCTGATCGCGGCGAACGGAGACGGCCAGGTCGCGCCCGGCACCGGACTGGACTGGACCGTTCTGGCGGTCGGCACCGTCATGCTCGCCGGAACCAGCGCGTACGGGCGGCGCGGCGGTATCTTCGGCACCCTGTTCGCGGTCTGCCTGGTGGTGGTGTTCCTGGCCTGGACCGTGCCGCACGGCTGGACGGTCAGCCGGTGGGCGCTCGGCGGCGCCGTGCTCGGCGTGGGCCTGCTCGTCACCCGGCTGGTCGAGACGTTCGGCCGGCCCCGCCCGGCACCGCCGGGTCCGCTCGGCCCGGTCCGCCCGGCCCGGGACGGCGCGCTGAGCGGCGGTTGGACGATGACCCCGCCGCCCGAACCGGCCGACGCCTGGCCCTCGGTGCTTCCGGTACGCCAGCACGACACCCCGGTGGAGGCATGGGAGGCCCCGCGCTGGGACAACGAACCCCGGCGCTGGGACGCCGACGACCGCTGACCCCGGCGGTGGCCGTGCGTCCGGCGCGCCCGGACTGATCTCTCCGGTTAGGCTCGGCGGCATGACCGAAACTCCTGCCCCCGGCGGCCGCACCTTCGACGAGCTCGACAAGCTCTCCACCGAGGAGCTGCGCGAGCAGGCGTTCAACCTGGCGCGCGACCGCCGCGACGTGGGCTTCTTCTGGTCGGTCCTGCGGCACCTGCCCAACGCCGACGAGGCCGCCGCGCTGGACGGCGCGCCGAACTCGATCGGCCCGACCATCGACGAGGCGAACGCGCTCTGGCGTGAGCTGACCGGGCACGGCTACGACGAGTCCGCGCCGCTGCTGCGCGCCGCCTTCATCGACTACCTGATGAAGCACTGAGGTCGATGACTGCCCGTCGGCCGACGGCTGCCGACCGGTTGCGGAGGTTTGCCCGGCGGGACCGGCCGGGAACTGACCGCCGCATGGCTCTGAGCAACCGCCCCCGCACCGTCCCCCGGTACGGCACGGCCGCCGGCACCGGCACGCTCGCCGCGTTCCTGCTCGTCGCCGTCGGTGGCAGTCCGATGTACGTGGACTGGGCGCAGCGCGGCACCGACCCGACCGGCGCGGGTGGCTGGTTCCTGCGGCTGCTCGCCTGGCCGTCCTGGCGGTGGCAGGCCGACGAGGGCGTGTTCGCCACCAACCTGCGGGCGATCCTGCTGCTCGTGCTTGCGGCGGCGCTGCTGTACCTGCTGCCCGGCCCGCAGGTCGACCGGGTGACGTCCTCGGGCAGCCAGTTCCTCTCTGGCTGGGGCGCGTACGCGCTCGCGGGCGGGCTCAGTGCCCTGCTCGCCACGCTCCTCGGCCCGCACGGCTCGCTGTTCGCCGCGTTCCAGGCCGCCAGCACCGGCGTCACGTACGGCTTCTTCGCCGGCTGGATCGTCGGGCTGGCCAGCCTCGGCGGCCGGGCCTGACCTCAGTCCACGGCGCCCAGCGCCAGCACCCGGGTGCGGGTGAGCAGCCCCACCGCCCGGCCCTCCTCGGTCACCACCGCGTGCTCCGCGCCGGAGGTGAGCAGCGCGCCGAGTGCGTCGTACGCCGAGTCGCCGAGCGCCACGGTGGGCAGGCCGGTGCCGCCGTCGGTCGGGAGCGGGTCGAGTACCGCGCGGGTCACCGGGGTCACGGCCAGCCGCCGGATGCCCCGGTCGGCGCCGACGAACTCGCGGACGAAGTCCGAGGCGGGCGAGCCGAGCAGCGCGGCGGGCGTGTCGTACTGCTCCAGCCGGCCGCCCTCGGACAGCACCGCGATCCGGTCGCCCAGCCGGACCGCCTCGTCGAGGTCGTGGGTGACCAGCACGATCGTCTTGCGTACCTCGGCCTGCAACCGCAGGAACTCCTCCTGCAGGCGGGTCCGGACGATCGGGTCCACCGCCGAGAACGGCTCGTCCATCAGCAGCACCACCGGATCGGCGGCCAGTGCCCGGGCCACGCCCACCCGCTGCCGCTGCCCGCCGGACAGTTCGTGCGGGTACCGCCGGCCGAACTGCGCAGGGTCCAGACCGACGAGCTCCAGCAGCTCGCCGACCCGGTCCCGGGTCCGCTGCTTCGGCCAGCCCAGCAGCCCCGGCACGGTCGCCACGTTCGCGGCGACGGTCTGGTGCGGGAACAGGCCGACGTTCTGGATGACGTACCCGATGCGGCGGCGCAGCGCCACCGGGTCGACCCGGGTGACGTCGTCGTCGCCGAGCAGGATCCGCCCGTCGGTCGGCTCGATCAACCGGTTGATCATGCGCAGCACCGTCGACTTGCCGCAGCCGGACGGGCCGATCAGCACCACCAGTTCGCCGGCGGCGACCTCCAGGCTCAGCTCGCGTACCGCCTCGGTGCCGTCCGGGTAGCGCTTGCGGATGCCCTCCAGCGTGATCGACGCCGCGCCGCCTCCGGCGGTGCCTCCCGGGGTACCGTCCACGTGTGTCCCTCCACCTGAGCTACCGGGCCGACCCGGGTAATCCGTGGTTCTCCTGGCAGTACGTGCGGGACAACTCTGACACGATCCTCGCCGCGCTGCGGGAGCACACCTGGCTGACCGCCCGCGCCGTGGTGATCGCCGCGCTGGTGGCGTTGCCGCTCGCGGTGCTCGCGTACTGGTTCCGGTCGCTGTCGGCCCCGATCCTGGCGGTGACCGGGGTGCTCTACACCGTCCCGTCGCTGGCCTTGTTCGCGTTCCTCGCGCCGTACCTGGGCATCGGCGCGATCACAGTGCTCACCGTGGTCGCGCTGTACGCGCTGCTGGTCATCGTGCGCAACGCGCTGGCCGGGCTGAACCAGGTGCCCCCGGAGGTGCGCGAGGCCGCCGAGGGCATGGGGTACGGCAGGTGGGGCCGGCTGTTCCGGATCGAGCTGCCGCTGGCGCTGCCCGGCATCCTCACCGGCGTACGGCTGGCGACCGTGTCCACTGTCGCGCTCGTCACGGTCGGAGTGGTGGTCGGCCGGGGCGGGCTCGGGCAGCTCATCTTCGCGGGCTTCCAGAACAACTTCTACAAGGCGCAGATCATGGCCGGCACGGTGCTGTGCGTGCTGCTGGCGCTGGTGCTCGACCTGGTGCTGGCGGGCGTGGGCCGCCTGCTCACCCCCTGGCTGCGCGGGAGGTCCGCCCGGTGAACCCCGTCGAGCAGGCAGTGGTCTGGCTGAACGACCCGCTGAACTGGACCAACCCCGGCGGCGTGCTGGACCGCCTCGGCGAGCACCTGAGCATGTCCGCGCTGGCGGTGCTGCTGGGCTGCCTGGTGGCCTGGCCGATCGGGCTGTGGCTCGGGCACAGCGGCCGGGGCGGCGGGCTGGTCCTGCTGGTCTCCAACGTCACACTGGCGATCCCGACGCTGGCGCTGCTGACCATCCTGCCGCTGACGTTCCTCGGCTTCGGCCGTCCGGCCGTGGTGGTGGCGCTCGCGGTCTTCGCGGTTCCGCCGCTGCTGGCGAACGCGTTCACCGGGGTGCGGCAGGCCGACCCGGAGGCCCGGGACGCGGCCCGGGGCATGGGTCTGTCCGGCGGGCAGGTGCTGCGGCGGGTGGAGCTGCCGCTCGCGGTGCCCTACCTGGCGGCCGGCTTCCGTACCGCGGCGGTGCAGGTGGTGGCCACCGCCGCGCTCGCCTCGTTCGTCAACGGCGGTGGGCTGGGCCAGATAATCCGGGCCGGGTTCGGGCTCGACATCGCCGCCGGCGGCGGCCAGATCATCGCCGGCGGGGTCCTGGTGGCCGGGTTGGCGCTGCTCGTCGAGGGGGTGCTCGCGCTGGTGGAGCGGGTGGTCACGCCCCGCCCGCTGCGCCGGGAACGCACGCGGGCGAACCGCCGCGCGACGGCGGCGACGACCGGCAACTGAGCCGTCGGTGACGATCGGATGACGAAAACCGCTCCGAGTTTGTCGGTCGGGTCCGGAGGATATTGGCTGGAGTCGCGGGTGGCCGTCCGGATCGCCCGTCGGACACGCGGCCGGCCCGAGGGGGTCGCGCCGGGACACGGAAGGCGGGCACTGATGCGCGCGCGTACGACACTGGCCGCGG
This sequence comes from Micromonospora sp. RV43, assembly GCF_001029515.1. Taxonomy (NCBI): domain Bacteria; kingdom Bacillati; phylum Actinomycetota; class Actinomycetes; order Micromonosporales; family Micromonosporaceae; genus Micromonospora; species Micromonospora sp. RV43. Next base: position 8,618 of record NZ_LEKG01000200.1, read on the forward strand.
GGGCGCTCGGCGCACTCACTGCGGCTGTTCTCCTCACCGGCTGCGGCGACGCCGGCTCGTCCGGCACCGACGCGCCCGAGCAGGGCGCCTCGGGGGCCGGCTGTGCACCGGTGGCCGGTGACCAGCTCGTCGTCCTGACCGACGACAAGAAGCTCCAGAACACCGACAACGTCATCCCGGCGATCAACGCGAAGGCGGCCACGCCGCAGCTCGTCGCCGCGCTGGACAAGGTCTCCGCGAAGCTCGACACCCCGAAGCTGATCCAGCTCAACCGGGCGGTCGACGTCGACCGCAAGACGCCCCAGGTCGCGGCGCAGGAGTTCGCCTCCGCAAACGGCGTGACCGACGGGATCGAGAAGGGCCCGGGCGGTCAGATCACCGTCGGTGCCGGCAACTTCAGCGAGAGCCAGACCATCGCCGAGCTCTACAAGATCGCGCTCACCGCGGCCGGCTACCAGGTCAAGGTGCAGACCATCGGCAACCGGGAGCTCTACGAGCCGGCCCTGGAGAAGGGCCAGATCCAGGTCGTCCCGGAGTACGCCGCCACCATGGCGGAGTTCCTCAACACCAAGGCCAACGGCAAGGACGCCCAGCCCGTCTCCTCGCCGGAGCTGGACAAGACGGTCGCGGCGCTGAAGACCGAGGGTGACAAGGCCGGCCTGGTCTTCGGCCAGCCGTCCCAGGCGCAGGACCAGAACGCGTTCGCGGTCACCAAGGCGTTCGCCGACAAGTACGGCGTGTCCACGCTCTCCGACCTGGCCGCCAAGTGCTCCGGCCAGGCCACCGTGCTGGCCGGGCCGCCGGAGTGCCCGCAGCGGCCGAAGTGCCAGGCCGGTCTGGTCGAGGTCTACGACTTCAAGGCCGGCTCGTTCAGCTCGCTGGACGCGGGCGGCCCGCAGACCAAGAACGCGCTGAAGACCGGCTCGGCGAGCGTCGGCCTGGTCTTCTCCTCCGACGCGGCGCTGGCCACGAGCTGACGCACCACCGCCGGCCGGCGCCACGCGTGCCGGCCGGCGGCACGGGCAGCCCGTTCGGCGGGCCGCTCATCGGGTGGCGCCGACCCGTTCCCCTCCGGTGGAACTCTCGGTACTCTGCTCAGCCATGCCAGCCTCGGTCGCGCCCGCCGACAAGAGCACGCCCGCCCTGCTCACCGTCCTGTTCTGGGTCGGTGTGGGGCTGGCGCCCCTGGCCGCGCTCATCCTGCTGATCGCCGACGGCAACGGCTCGCTCCGGTTCGGCGCGGTCCTGGCGATCCTCGCGGTCGTGCTCATCGGTCTGTCCATCGCGCTGCGGCCGGAGAGCGGTTCCGGGGGCGCGGCGTCCGAGGAGATGCGCGAGGAGCTGGCGCAGCTGCGGCGGGAGTTGCGGGCCGAGATCGTGGCCGCCGCCCAGCGCGGCAACCAGGCGCTCGACCAGGCACGACGGGCCGAGGAGGTGGCCGGCGCGGTACGGCACCGGCTCGACGCGGCCGCCGCCGGACTGGCCTCCGCGCCCGTGTCCGCCCTGGCGTCGGCGCCGGAGCGCCCGAGCGGTGCGGCCCGGGTGCCGGGCGCCGGCACGCCCGACGTCGGCCGGCCGCAACCGGCCGGCCGGGACGACGACGAACCGGCCCGGCCGGCGTACCCCGGCGGCGGCTACGGAACCGACGCCGACGCGTCCCGGACGGGCCACTACGCCGCTGAGCCGTCCCGGACGGGCCACCACACCCCGGACCCGTCCCGGACGGGCCGATACGAGGCCGAGCCGTCCCGGACCGGCCACTACGACGCCGACTCGCCTGGGGTGGGCCACTACGACTCCGAACCGCTCCGGACCAGCCGCTACGGCGCTGAGTCGCCCCGGGCAGACCACTACGAAACCGAACAGCCCCGGGCCGGTCGCTACGACTCCGAACCGGCACGGACCGGTCGGCACGACGCCGAACCGGCGGCGCGGGCCACCGTACGTCCGGACCGGCCCGCGAGCGGGGTGTACGGCGCGGCGCGGGTATCCGAGCCGGTGGCCCGGCCGGAAACCCGCCCGGTCGGCGTGGTCCACCACACCGAGACGGTGCACGTCACCACCCGGCACACGATCGTCGGCGGTGAGCCGACCGGCACCCGGTACGGCGGATTCCCCGGCGGCTGGCCGGACGAGGACCGGTCCCGGGGCGCGGACGCGGCCGACCACCGGCACGCGGGACACCGCGACCCGGGCGACCGGCCGGGCCGCCGCGCCGGGTCGGACGACGGCGGCAGGGGTGCCGGCTCCGGCGACGACGGGCACTCGTGGACCGACCCCGGGCGTCCCGGTGCCGAGCATCCATGGGCAGGTGTCGGCCGGGCCACTGCCGGGGAACAGGGCTGGTCCGGGCGTACCGCCGGGGGCGGCTGGTCGAGCGAGCAGGGCCGGACGGCGGCGGAGGAGCAGCGGCCCTGGTCCGGCGGCGGTGACGACCGGGCCGGCCGGGCAGCGGGCGCCTGGCCCGCGGCCGCAGCGGGCGTACCGGACGTGCCGCCCGGCCGGGCGGGCACCGACGGCGACCAGTGGTCCGAGATGCGTGCCGGCAACCGGTGGGCCGCGGTCCGTGACGACGGCGCGGGCCGGGAGATCCGCCTCGGGGAACGGCGGGCCGCAGTGCACGCCGACGGCGGCGGCACGGAGTACCGGGTCGAGGACCGGTGGGCCTCAGTACGCGGCGGTGGACCGGACGCGAGCGGACCGGACGGACCGGACGCCCGCTGGCCCGGGGAGAGCCACCCGGCGCTGCCAGCCGGCGGTGTGCCGGTGCCGGACGAGTGGCGGCCACCGACGCAGCGCAGCGGCCAGGCGGAATGGCGCCAGCCACCCCCGGAATGGCGTCAGCCCGAACCGGAGTGGCGTCAGCCGGAACCGGAGTGGCGTCAGGCCGAGCCGGAGTGGCGTCAGCCGGAGACGCGGCAGGGCGAGTCGCAGTGGCGTCGGCCCGAGCCGGAATGGCGGCCGGCGGAACCGGAGTGGCGCAGCCCGGAGCGCGGTGGACACGGCGAGCCGTATCGGGACACCGCCGACCGCTGGCGCTGACGCCGCCGGCTACTTGTCGATGTCGCCCACCACGAAGAACATCGAGCCGAGGATGGCGATCAGGTCCGGCACCAGGCAGCCGGGCAGCAGCGACGACAGCGCCTGCACGTTCGCGTACGAGGCGGTGCGCAGCTTCATCCGCCACGGCGTCTTCTCGCCCCGGGACACCAGGTAGTAGCCGTTGATGCCGAGCGGGTTCTCGGTCCAGGCGTACGTGTGCCCCTCGGGCGCCTTCAGCACCTTCGGCAGGCGGGTGTTCACCGGCCCGCTGATCCGGTCCACCCGGTCCAGGCACTGCTCGGCGAGGTCGAGCGAGACGTACACCTGGTCGAGCAGCACCTCGAAGCGGGCGTGACAGTCACCGGCGGTCTTCGTCACCACGGGCACGTCGAGCTGGTCGTAGGCCAGGTACGGCTCGTCGCGGCGCAGGTCGAGGTCGAGGCCGGAGGCGCGGGCGACCGGCCCGGACGCGCCGAACGCGGCGGCGTCGGCGGCGGAGAGCACACCGACGCCGACGGTACGGGCCAGGAAGATCTCGTTGCGCCGGATCAGGTTGTCCAGGTCGGGCATCCGGCGGCGTACCTCGGCGATGGCGGCGCGGGCGCGCCCGGTCCAGCCGGACGGCACCTCCTCCTTCAGGCCGCCGACCCGGTTGAACATGTAGTGGATCCGGCCGCCGGAGACCTCCTCCATCACGGCCTGGATGGTCTCCCGTTCCCGGAACGCGTAGAACATCGGCGTGATCGCGCCGATCTCCAGCGGGTACGAGCCGAGGAACATCAGGTGGTTGAGCACCCGGTTCAGCTCGGCCAGCGCCATCCGCAGCCAGGTGGCGCGTTCCGGCACCTCCATGCCCATCAGCCGCTCGACGGCGAGCACCACGCCCAGCTCGTTGGAGAACGCCGACAGCCAGTCGTGCCGGTTCGCCAGCACGATGATCTGCCGGTAGTCGCGTACCTCGAAGAGCTTCTCCGCCCCCCGGTGCATGTAGCCGACGATCGGCTCGGCGGCGACCACCCGCTCCCCGTCGAGCACCAGCTTCAGCCGCAGCACGCCGTGCGTCGAGGGGTGTTGCGGCCCGATGTTGAGCACCATGTCGGTGCCGAGCTGCTCACCGCCGGCGCCGGTACCGACTGTCAGCTCGCGGAGGTCGGCGGCGTCCGTGGTCATGCCCGTCATCGTGCCACGACCGCGTCGAGCGCGACGCCGACCGGCTGCCGCAGCCACAGGTGCCCGCCGAGCCCGGCCTGGTCGGTCAGTTCGGCCGCCGCCGACGCCGCGGCCAGCGCCCGCAGGTAGCCGGCCGGGTCGCGACCGGCCAGGCTCAGTGGTGGTCGCCCGCCGTCGGCCCCGAGCGCCCGCAGCGCCTCCCGCTGAGAGACCAGGGAGTACGCGCACCGCGCGACCCGCTCACCGGCGGAGGCGACCGAGTCCATGGCGACGTGCGCCGTCACGTCGCACGACCCGTCCGGGACCGGCGGCACCTGCCGCCCACCCCGATACCCGGTCAATGTCCCGTCGAAAGGCCGCGAGTCCCGCAGATGCCCGTAGTCCACCGCAAGCGCCAGCCCCCGCGCCACCTTCCCCACAGCCTCAGCCCAGGCCAGATCCCGCGTGCTCGACCCGCTGACCGCGCACTGGCAGCGCCGGTGGGAGCGTGAGGTGCTCGCGGCGCGGGTGTGCGAGGGCACCACCCTGGTCCAGGCGGTGGAGCCGCGCCCGGGTGTCACCGAGGCCCTG
>NZ_LEKG01000201.1:0-13367 GCF_001029515.1 Micromonospora sp. RV43
ACCGTCCGCTGGCGCTGCTGACGCTGCTCGCCCTCGCCGCCTGCGGCACCCCGCCCGAGCTGCGTGCGCCACCCGCCGCCGCCACGCCCGTCCCGGTCCCGTCGGCGTCCGCCACGCCCAGCCCGAGCGCGACATCGGCCCCACCGACGCCCGTCCTCCCGCCCACGCTCTCCCCGTCCGTACCGGCGTCCGCGGCGCCCTGCCGGGGGCGGCCCTCCGGCGACCGGATCGTCGCGCTGCTGCGCGGATCCGCCGGCGTACTGCCCCGCGACGTCCGGGTCACCGTGGCGACCGGTCCGCTCTGCGCCGAGGGCTGGCAGTACACCGTGCTGACGGTCACCGGGCACGAGGAGTTGCAGGTGGTCACGCGCGGCGAGAGCGGCACGCCGCGCCTCGTCACCGCCGGCACGGACGTGTGCGGCGTCGAGGTACGGACCGTGGCGCCGGCCGGCATCCGTACCCTGGCCTGCGACGGCACGCCGGGTGCGTAGGCTGGTCGGCATGCCGGGAACACCGCCGACCCGCTTCGTCTACCTGGGCCCCGAGGGCACCTTCGCCGAGCAGGCCCTGCGAACGGTGCCCGCCGCCGAGCGCGGGGACCGCACACCCGCCCGCAGCGTCGGCGAGGCGCTCGACGCGGTACGCGCCGGGGAGGCGGACGCGGCGCTGGTGCCGCTGGAGAACTCCATCGGCGGCGCGGTCGGGGTGACGCTCGACGAACTGGTCGAGGGCGACCCGCTGGTGATCACCCGCGAGGTGGTACTGCCGGTGGAGTTCGTGCTGGCCGCCCGCACCGGCACCACGCTGTCCGACGTCCGCTCCGTCGCGGCCCACCCGCAGGCGTCCACCCAGTGCCGGGGGTGGCTGCGGGAGCACCTGCCCGACGCCACAGTGGTCGACGTGCTCTCCAACGGCGCCGCGGCGGCCGGTGCGGCGAGCGGCGAGTACGACGCCGCCATCTGCGCCCCGATCGGCGCGACCCGGCACCGGCTGGCGGTGCTGGCTGACAAGATCGCCGACCACCCGGACGCGGTCACCCGCTTCGCGCTGGTGTCCCGCCCCGGTCCGCCCCCGCCGCCCACCGGCGACGACCTGACCTCGCTCGCGGTGTGCCTCGCGCACGACCGGGTGGGTGCGCTGCTGGCGGTGCTGATGGAGCTGGCGGTGCGCGGCGTGAACATGACCCGGATCGAGTCCCGCCCGACCGGCGAGGCGCTCGGCCGCTACGTGTTCTTCCTGGACTGCGCCGGACACGTCGCCGACGTACGCCTCGGCGAGGCGTTGCAGGGGCTGCGCCGGGTCTGCGCCGACGTGCGGTTCCTGGGGTCGTACCCCCGGCACCGCTGGAGCACGGCGGCGGGTGACCAGCAGACGCCGGTGCCGGCCGGGCTCACCGACGCCGACTACGCCGACGCGGCGGCCTGGGTGTCCCGGCTGCGGGCCGGCGAGCTGAGCTGACCGGCCCGGGGCGACCTCGGCGGACGCCCCGGGCACCGGCCGTCACTGAAGCAGGCCGCCGAGCACGCCGCCCTGCTGCTGGGAGCCGCTGCCGGCCACCGGAGGTTCCTCCGAGGGCTGGACCACGACGAAGCCCTGACCGGCGAAGCTCATCGTGAACGCCTCACCGGTGCTGCGGCCGAGCAACGTGCCCAGGCCGAGCTGCTCGGCGCGGTGGTAGCCGGTCTGGAGGTTCGCCGACCAGCAGACCGCCGCCTGCGGGTCGACGTACGTCGGCGCGTCCACGTTGAGCACCACCGGGGTGCCCTTGGTGGTGACGGCGATCCGGCCGTGGCCGGTGAAGACGCAGTTGAACAGGCCGGACGAGGACGCGAAACCGGCGCCGCCGACCATCTTGATGTCGTACTGGAGCGTCGAGTCGAACGCCAGCACGCTGGAGCCGTTGATGGACAGCGCGTCGCCCGGCTCCAGGTCGATGACGTGCACGTCCTTGGCGAAGTCGGCGAGGAAGACGTCGCCGCGGCCGGAGAGCTTCATCAGCGGCACTCCCTCACCGGTGAGCCGCTGCTTGATGAACTTGCCGATGCCGCCGGAACCGAGGGCCTGGAACTGCACCTGCCCCTGGTAGGCGACCATCGACCCGACCCGGGCCATCGCCTCGCCGTTCAGCTCGATCTTCAGCATCTTGGAGTTCTGCAACCGCATGCCGGGCTGCTGGGACTCCTTCTCAAGGTTCTCCGCGGAGAACAGCGCGCTGCGCATGGGTTTTCCTCCTGCATCAGGATCTGCCTGACCCGCAGGTTAGGGGACCGGCGCAACCGCCGGAATCAGCCGGGCGGGGACGCGCCGGAGGCCGGTCAGCCCCAGCCCAGGGCGTGCAGGCGCTCGTCGTCGATGCCGAAGTGGTGGGCGATCTCGTGCACCACTGTCACCGCCACCTCGTCGACGACGTCGTCGTCGGTGTCGCAGATCGCCAGGATCGGGTTGCGGTAGATCAGGATGCGGTCGGGCAGCACGCCGGAGTAGTCCCAGCCGCGAGAGGTGAGCGCGTGCCCCTCGTACAGGCCGAGCAGGTCCTCACCCGGCGGCGGGTCGTCCTCCACCAGGATGACCACGTTGCTCATCAACCCGAGCAGTTCCTCGGGCACCTCGTCGAGCGCCTCACCGACCAGTTCCTCGAACCGGTCCCGGCTCATCTCCACGGCCACGCGGCCCGGTCACTCCCTCCGGATCGGGCACACCGCACGGCGAGGGCGTCCCGCAGGACACCCCCGCCGTGCCGTACGCGATGTCAGGCCAGACGGGCGTTCAGCGTGATCTGCGCGCCCGGCGACAGCAGCCGGGAGATCGGGCAGTTCTCCTTGGCCGCCTCGGCGAGCTTGGTGAACTCGGCCTGGTCGATGCCCGGAACCTGGCCCACGGTCTCCAGGTCGATGCGGGTCACGGTCATGCCGGCGTCGGTCTTGTCGAAGTGCACCTTGGCGGTGGTCTCCACCGCCGTCTCCTGGGCGCCGGCGTCGGCGAGCTGCTTGGAGAGAGCCATCGAGAAGCAGCCGGCGTGCGCGGCGCCGATCAGCTCCTCGGGGTTGGTGCCCTCGCCCTCCTCGAAGCGCGACTTGAAGGAGTAGTTGCCGGACAGGCCGCCCTTGCCGGTGCGGACGGTGCCGGACCCCTCGGTGAGGTTGCCCTGCCAGCGAGCGGATGCGGTACGGATAGGCATGGCACCGACGCTAACCGAAAGCGGGCCGCCCCGCACCGGACCCCGGGGTCGCGATCCCGGCCGGCGGAAGCGGGCTGTGCCATGATTCGACGCAGGCCCGCGCACGGGAAGGGTGGCCATGTCGCAGGATCTCCCCGTTCCCCGGCAGGACAAGCGAATCCCCATGCAGGACAACAGGTCCGACGACACCACGATCGTCGAGTGGGGCGACACCGAGCCGGAGTCGTCCGGCCGGGCTGCGCGCTCGCTCGCCGCGCTGGGCCGGGACCGCCGTCTGCCGCCCGTGCTCACCGGGCTCGGCGCGGTGGCCGCGATCGCCTCGCTGATCGGCGAGTGGCTGGCGATCACGGTGCCGGCCGAGACCCGGGGCGACGACGCACCCGCCCGGCTGACCAGCGGCATCTCCGAGATCGGCGGGTTCGGTACGGCGTACCTGGTGGGCCTGCTCGGGCTGGCGGTCGCGGTGGGGCTGGCGCTGCGCGGCGCCCCGGCGGTGCGGCAGCACGCCCGGCTGGCCGGGCTGGGTCTCGCGGCGGGCGTGCTCGGGGTGCTCGTCGCGACCGCCTCCTCCCTCGAACAGCTGGCCCGGCGCATCCTGTTCTTCGTCGGCGAGCAGCGCCTTCAGGTCGAGCACGGACGCGGCCTGGTCAGCGCATTCGTCGCTGTCGCACTGCTGGCGGCCGCGCTGCACCTGGCCGGCCGGGCGGCCGGCGGGACGCCCACCGACGGGGAGCCGGACGACGACCGGCCCGAGCGCCGCCGCCGGGCGGACGAGGACGAGGTGCCCCCGGCCCCGGCGGACCTGACGGTGCAGCCCACGGTGCCGTTCGCGGGCCCCGAACGGGCGTACTGAACCAGGTCCGGCAGCGCCTCCGGCGGCCACCGGAGCTTCGCCGCCGATTCGCCGGAAAGCCGTGGTTGCCGCCCGTTCCGCGAGATACGGTTGCTGCCCGCCGTCCCATGGTCGCGGCACCGAGGACCTGGTCGGCCGGCGTGACGGCGGCGGGCGAAGGAGGAACCATGACCCGCCCGGGACTGCCCAAGCTGATCGCCACCGACCTCGACGGCACGCTCGTCCGCAGCGACGAGACCGTCTCCGCGTACACCCATCGGGTGCTGGACCGGGTGCGGTCCGCCGGGATCCCGGTGGTCGGCGCGACCGGCCGGGGGCCGCGCCTGACCGAACTCACCCGTAACGACATCCGGGCCGCCGACTTCCTGGTGATGGCCGGCGGCGGCCGGGTGGTGGACCAGAGCGACCCGGAAGGGCCCCTGGTGTTGCGGGACGAGCGGCTGCCCGGCGAGGTGCTGGCCCGCATCCTCACCGACCTGGAGGCGGCGGTCGGCCCGCTCACCGTGATGGTCGAGGCGTCGGACGAGCACGACGCGCCGCTGTGGGGCGACTACCACCCGAGCTGGCCCTACCCGGACCGGTTCGAGGCGCGCAGCCGGGTCGAGTGCCTGTCCTGCGACGTGATCAAGGCGTTCGCCCGGACCGCCGACCACCACGTGGACGAGCTGCTGACGGCCGCGCGGGCGATCGTGCCGCCGGACGTGGCCACGCTCACCCAGGCCGGGCTCGGCTTCATCGAGATCTGCCCGCCCCGCACCGACAAGGCCAGCGGGCTCAGCGTCATCGCCGAGCGGCTCGGTGTGGACCCGGCCGACGTGCTGGTCTTCGGCGACCAGCCGAACGACCTGCCGATGTTCGACTGGGCGGGATGGGCACGGGTGGCTGTGGCGAACGCCCACCCGGAGGTGCGCGCCGCGGCGGACGAGATCACCCTGCGCAACGACGACGACGGGGTCGCGGTCTACCTGGACCGGCTACTCTCCCGGTGATGGAAGATCCACCTCGGCTCGTCGCCTCCGACATCGACGGCACGCTGCTGCGCGACGACCGGACGCTCAGCCCGCGTACCGCCGCGGTGCTGGCCCGCATCGCCGCCGCCGGCACCCCGGTGGTCCTGGTCACCGGCCGTCCGATCCGCTGGCTCCCGATGGTGTACGAGCAGCTCGCCGCGCCGCTGCCGGCCATCTGCGCCAACGGTGCGGTGGTGTACGACCCGGCCACCGACCAGGTGCTGCGGGCCGACCCGCTCGCCCCGGAACTGCTGGCCGAGGTGGCCCGGAGGCTGCGCGCCGAGGTGCCCGGCGTGAGCCTCGCCGTGGAGATCGTGGACAGCCGCCAGATGCGGCACGAGGTGCACTACCCGCTGCGCTGGGACGCCGACCTCGACGCCATCCGGGCCGTCGAGTCGCCGGAGGAACTGCTGGCCGCGCCCGCGGTGAAGTTGCTGGCCCGGGCCGGTGAGCAGGATCCGGACGTCTTCGTGCGGGTGGTGGCGGGCGCCCTGGAGGGGCTGGCCGAGGCGACCCACTCGTCGTACAGCGGGCTGATCGAGATCTCGGCCGCCGGTGTGACGAAGGCGGCGGGCCTGGCCTGGTACGCGGAGCGGCTGGGCGTCGACGAGCGGGACGTGGTGGCCTTCGGCGACATGCCCAACGACGTGCCGATGCTGGCCTGGGCCGGACGGGCGGTGGCCGTCGCCAACGCCCATCCGGCCGTACGGGAGATCGCCCACGAGGTCACCGGGCCGAACACCGAGGACGGCGTGGCCGCGTACCTGGAGAAGGTCTTCGAGCTGGACTGACCGGCCGGGGCGCGTGACACGCCCCGGCCGACGGGTCACAGGTACTGGCCGGGCGCGTGGCCCTCGCCGCCGCCGGGCATCCCGGGCATGCCCGGCATCACGCCGCCCGGGCCGCTGGGCAGCGCCTGGCGGCCGGAACGCATCTGCTCCAGCTGGACGCGGGCGGCCATCTGCTGGGCCACCAGCGCGGCCTGGATGCCGTGGAACAGCCCTTCGAGCCAGCCCACCAGCTGGGCGTGCGCGATCCGCAGCTCGCTCTCGCTCGGCGCCTGCTGCTCGGTGAACGGCAGCGAGATCCGCTCCAGCTCCTCGCGCAACTCGGGGGCGAGGCCCTCCTTCAACTCGACGATCGAGCGCTCGTGGATCTCCCGCATCCGGTGCCGGCTCGCGTCGTCGAGCGGCGCCGCCTTCACCTCCTCCAGCAGCTGCTTGATCATGCTGCCGATCCGCATCACCTTGGCCGGCTGCTCGACCAGACGGGTCGGGTCCTCGCCCTTGCCCTCGTCGGTCTGCACCGTGCCGACCGGGCGGCCGTCCGGCCCGACCACCACCACGGTGCCGGGGATGCCATCGTTGCCCTGTTCGTCGTCGTGTCCGGCGGAGTGCGCTTCGGTCATGGCACCCATCTTTACCCACGCCGACCATGTGCACGCGGCCGGTCCGGGGGACGCTACGGTCGCCGCATGCTCTCCGACCCGCGCGAGGTGCTGACCCGCCCGTCCCCGCCCCCGGATGCCACGGTCTCCTACGGCGACCACCCGGACCAGTGCGCCGACCTGCGCCTCCCGGCCGGTGACGGGCCGCCCCGGCCGCTGGTGGTCGTGGTGCACGGCGGCTTCTGGCGGGCGGAGTACGACAGGGCCCACACCGGCCCGATGGCGGCGGCGCTGGCCGCGCTCGGCCACCCGGTCGCGCAGATCGAGTACCGGCGGACCGGCCGGCCGGGCGGAGGCTGGCCGCACACGCTGACCGACGTCCGCGCCGGGATCGCCGCGCTGCCGGAACTCGCAGCCGCCGCGCTGCCCGGCCGGGTGGCGCCCGTGCCGCCGATCCTGGTCGGTCACTCCGCAGGCGGGCACCTGGCCCTGTACGTGGCCGCGCACGCCCCGGAGACGGTCGGCGGGGTGCTCGCGCTGGCGCCGGTGGCCGACCTCGCGCAGGCGTACCGGCTGGACCTGGACGAGGGTGCGGTGGCCGCGCTGCTCGGCGGCGGCCCGGACGACGTGCCGGACCGGTACGCCGCAGCGGATCCATCGGCATTGGTGCCCATCCGAACACGCACAGTAGTCATCCACGGTGATCAAGATGTCCAGGTCCCGATCGCGATCAGCCGATCCTGGGTGGCGGCAGACCGGGCCGCCGGAGGCTCCGCCACGCTCGTTGAGCTGCCCGAATGCGAGCATTTCGGGCTGATCGCACCGGGCTCCACCGCATGGCCCCAGGTGGTGGAGGCGTTGCGGTCGCTTCACGATGATCTTCCGGGCATTGACGCAGCGTCGTCGACCAGGTAGAACGCCGAAGGGGTGTGCACCATGGCCGCCCCGTCGGGAAGGAAATTCGGTGGCACAGATGAACCGCAGGCGGGCGCTGCAACTGCTGGCCGCGCTGGGTACCACCGGACTGGCGGCGGGTTGCGGATCCGGGGACGACACCGGGGACGAGGCCGGATCCGGCAGCCCGATCAAAGTCGGGCTGATCGTGCCCGGCAGCGGGGCGAACAAGGCCATCGGTGACGAGATCACCAACGGCTTCCAGCTCTTCCTCAGCATGCGCGGCCAGCAGATCGCCGGTCACCCGGTCACGGTCGTGACCGCCGAGGAGGGCGACACCGCCGCCACCGGAAAGGCCGCCGTCGACCGGCTGCTCTCCGAGGGCGTGCTCGCGCTCACCGGCGTGGTCAGCCCCACCGTGATGACCGGCATCAAGGACGCGGTCGAGGAGGCCCGGGTGCCCCTGCTGGGCTCCAACGCCTCCCCGTCGACGCTCCAGGGCGTCGTCTACATCTGGCGCACGTCGTACGTGCTGACCGAGCCCGGTGAGGCGCTCGGCGAGTACCTGCGCCAGAAGCTGGACGCGTCGAGCCGGATCGCCATCTTCGGCACCCGCGGCCCGGGCAGCCAGGACGTCATCGAAGGGCTGCGGCGCGCGTACGAGCGGGGCCGCCGGCTCACCGAGGATCCGATCTTCACCGACGACGACCCCAACCCCTCCCGGTCGCTCTACTCCGGGCCGATCCGCAAGGCGCTCGGGCGCAACCCGGACGCGGTCTTCTGCCACTACTCCGGCGCGCAGGCCGTGCAGTTCGTCAAGCAGCTCTACGCCCAGGGCTACCGGGGACCGATCTACGCCCCCGGTTTCCTCACCGAGGGCACCGCGCTCGACCAGCTCGACGACGGGGAGAAGGGCCGCGAGCGCAAGCTGATCCAGACGTACGGCATCGAGACCGCGCTCAACTACTCGGCCGACCTCAACAACACCGCGAACCGGATCTTTGCCTCCGCGTACCGGAAGACGTTCAACTCGGCGCCCACCACGTACGCGATGGCCTCCTACGACGCCGCGCTGGTGCTGGACAAGGCGATCCGGCTGGCCGGGTCGAACCCCTCGCCGCAGCAGGTCAACCTGGCGCTCGGCAAGGTCGGCCAGGTGGACAGCCCGCGCGGCACCTGGCAGTTCAACCAGACCCGTACCCCGCAGCAGAAGTGGTACCTGCGCCGGGTGCAGACCGACGGCCGGCTGCTCTCCAACGTCGTGATCAACGAGCTGGCGACGCTGGGCTGACAAAGCCCTCGTACACACGCGAAGGGCGGTCTCCCCCTCGGGAGGCCGCCCTTCGCGCCGAGGCGTGGCGTGGCGTCGAGTCTTGGCTCAGTGCCGCAGCTCGGCGATGCAGCACTTCACGCTGCCACCGCCCTTCTTCAGCTCGGCCAGCTCCACCGGGACCGGGTGGTAGCCGGCCGCCTTCAGCTTGCCGGCGAGCCGGATCGCCTCGTTGTTCAGCACCACGTTGAGCCCGTCGCTGACCAGGTTCAGGCCGAACGCCAGCGCGTCCTCGTCGTCCGCGACGATCGCGTCCGGGAACAGCTGGGCCAGCACCTTCTGGCTCGCGGCCGAGAAGGCCCCCGGGTAGTAGACGACGTTCTCGTCGTCGATCGAGGCCAGCGCGACGTCCAGGTGGTAGAAGCGCGGGTCGACCAGGTGCAGCGAGACCACCGGCCGCCCGAGCGCCTCCTGCGCCTCGGCGTGCGCGGCCGGCTCCGTCCGGAAGCCGTACCCGGCCAGGATCAGGCCGCCGTGCGCCTCCGGCAGGTACGCGAAGTCGCCCTCACCCTCGTTCGTCTCGCTCGGCGCGATGAACCGCCAGCCCTGCTGCTCGTAGAACGCCCGGTGCGCGGCGGCCTCGGCGGACCGCTGCTCGTGCTTGAACCGGGCCCCGTAGACGCTGCCGTCGACCACGAAGGCACCGTTGGCCGCGTAGACCATGTCCGGCAGACCCGCCTCGGGGGTGAGCAGGTGCACCTCGTGGCCCAGCCCGACGAGCGTCTCGCGCAGCCGGTCCCACTGCTTGACCGCCAGGTCGGCGTCGACCGGCGTGGTCACGTCCATCCACGGGTTGATCGCGTACTCGACCGTGAAGTGCTCGGGCGAGCACATGAGATATGTCCGCTTTCGCGAGACTCGCTGCTGGTTCACGGTCACCAAGAGTAGGTACGGTACAACTTTGGTAACAGCCACAAGCATTGCTTCCCAGGAGCAGAACGTTGCAGATAGACGCGGTTGACCAGCGAATCATTGCGTTACTCGTCGCGGATGCTCGCGCCTCGTACGCGGAGATCGGCAGCCGGGTGTCACTCTCCGCCCCCGCCGTCAAGCGACGCGTCGACCGCCTCCGATCCGCCGGGGTGATCCGGGGATTCACCGCCGTCGTCGACCCGGCCGCGGTCGGCTGGACCACCGAGGCGTTCGTCGAGCTGTTCTGCGCGGGCCGGACCACGCCGGCGCAGATCGGCGCCGCCGCCCGCCGGCACCCCGAGGTGGTCGGCGCGTACACGGTCTCCGGCGAGGCGGACGCGCTCGTGCACCTGCGCGCCGCGGACATCTCCCACCTGGAGGAGGCGCTGGAACGGCTGCGCGCCGAATCGTTCGTCACCTCGTCCCGCAGCACCATCGTGCTCTCCCGGCTGGTCGAGTCCCCCGGCGTCGGACCGTCCACGCCTTGACCTCAACCTCGCTTCATGTCGTGCACTGGTGACCGGCCTGAAGCGAGGGGGCGGTATGCGTGCGGTGTGGCTGCGGGAGTTCGGCGGACCGGAGGTGCTCGTGCCGGGGACGGCGCCCGACCCGTCACCCGGACCGGGCCAGGTGCTCGTCGACGTGGCACACGCGAACATCACGTTCGTCGAGACGATGTTCCGGGCCAGCGGCTTCGGGCCGTTCGGCACCGAACTGCCGGTGATCCCCGGTAACGGGGTCGGCGGCACGATCACCGCGCTGGGACCGGGCGTCGACCCGGCGCTCGCCGGCCGCGTCGTGGTCACCGCCACCGGCGGCACCGGCGGGTACGCCGAGCGCGTCGTCGTCGACCAGGGTGCGCCTGTCCCCGTACCCCCGGGGTTGCCGCTGGACGCGGCGGTGGCGCTGATGGCCGACGGCCGCACCGCCCTGATGCTGGCGCGGGCGGCCGGGCTGCGGCGCGGCGACCGCGTCCTGGCGGAGGCGGCGGCCGGCGGGGTCGGATCGCTGCTGGTCCAACTCGCCGCACGGGCCGGCGCCACGGTGGTGGCCGCCGTCGGCGGCTCCCGCAAGGTGGCCGTGCTCCGTGCCGCCGGGCTCGACGTCGTGGTCGACTACCGGCAGGCGGGCTGGACCGACCGGGTCCGGGACGCCGTGGGCGCCGTCGACGTGGTGTTCGACGGCGTCGGCGGGCCGCTCGCCCGGGAGGCGTTCGACCTGCTGGACCCCGGCGGACGGATGCTCAGCTTCGGGCTGGCCGGCGGCACCTGGGCGGACATCCCGGCCGAGTCGGCAGCCGCACGCGGGGTGACGCTGCTGAGCCCCCGGCCCGGCCCGGACGAGCTGCGCGCCCTCACCGAGGCGGCACTCGCCGAGGGCGCGGCCGGGCGGCTGCGGCCGCTGATCGGGCAGCGCTTCCCGCTGGAACGGGCCGCCGCCGCGCACGCCGCGATCGGGGCCCGGGAAACCCTGGGCAAGACCCTGCTCGACGTACGCTGAGCAGCGTTCAGAGGTACATGCCGGTGCGGTGCTCCTCGGCCCGGGCCGGCTTGTCGCCCTCGCCGAAGAAGCGCTTGCCGCCGAACTCGCCGTGCAGGCGGTCGTCCAGCTCGTCGGCGAGACCGGTCATCACCTGCACCGCGAGCATCAGATGGGTGGGCTGGAAGTTGCGGCCGAACACCGGGATCGAGGCCCACACCGTGTCGTCGGCGCAGTAGAGCCGGCCGATCGGCATCCGGTTGGTCAGCTCCGAGAGCTTCACGTAGAGACGCTCGGTCGGCTCGACCTCGGTCAGCACCGGCGAGAAGACGTCCACGAGCGGCGGGTTGTCGCGCACCCGCACGAAGACCATGGCCGAGCCGGCCCGGATGTTGATGTCACCGTCGGAGTCGACCTGAAGCTGGTCGGACGCGGACTTCAGCATTGTCGACACGACGGTCCGGACCCGCTCCTCCAGGGCCAGCACGTCGTTCTCGCCGGACTGGGCGGCCGCCGCCGCGGCCAGCGCCTCGTCCAGGTCGGCCTCGACGTCGCGGTCCGGGCCGAACTCGCTGCGCGCGGTACCGAGCGGCTCCACGGGAAGCGCCTCGCCCTCGGCGTCGTGCACCAGGTAGACGAGGAAGGCCGGATGCGGGGCGCCGTAGACGTCCCGCAGCGTCCGGGACAGCACGGCGGCCAGCCGGGTCGCCTCGTCGGTGCCGCAGTCCAGCCCGAACTGCTCCCCGGAACCCGGCACCACACCCGGCGGCGACCAGCCGAGCGCCACCATGTCGGCCACCGCGGCCCGGTCCAGCCGGTAGCCCTGCGGCAGCGTGGCGTTTCCGACCGCGCGGGCCGAGAGACGGCCCGCCTCGCCCGCGTCCACGCTCACCGAGTAGACGGCGTCGCCGGTGCCCGAGGCGGTCGGGTCGAGCGTGACCTCCAGGTGCCCGCCGGAGGGCAGCCCGCGCAGCCGGTCGGCGAGTGCCCGGGCGAACTCCCGCCAGGCCTCGGTGACCTTGGCCCGCAGATCAGCGGTGGTCGGCTCGTCGAGCAGGATCGACTCGTGGTGCTCCGGCGCGCCGCCGGTGGCCTGATGCGCCGACGTGGCGCCGGTGGCGTGGTGCTCCGGCGCGCCGCCGGCAGGCTCGTCGACCGGCTCCGAGGGGTGGTCTGCCGTCATGATCGCCTCCGTCCGTTCCCGCCACCCTACCCAGGCGCGAAGGGGACCGAATCCCGCGCGAGGCGCTAATCCTCAGGCGTGGAACCACCCAGGTCCACCGGCCAGGAACCGGCCAGCGCACTGAGCCGCTCGGCCGCCGCGGCCGGGTCCGCGCCGCGCCCCACCGCCAGCCCCAGCAGGTACGCGGTGACCGGCGCTCCCGGCCGGACCACCTGGTGGGCCACGTCCCGGGCCACGTCGAGCACTGTCGGCACGGGCACCCCCGCCGGGTCCAGGTCCAGTTCGGCGCAAACCGCCGTGACCCAGTCGTCCAGCACCGTCATCTCGTCCACTCCTCCGCCCGGCGTACGTCCTCGTCAGTGTCGCAGTCGAACCACGGCGGCGGCCCCGAGCCGGACCAGGACACCTCGCGTACGGCGACGTCGGCC
The DNA here is from genome assembly GCF_001029515.1 of Micromonospora sp. RV43. Lineage (NCBI taxonomy): Bacteria > Bacillati > Actinomycetota > Actinomycetes > Micromonosporales > Micromonosporaceae > Micromonospora > Micromonospora sp. RV43. The sequence continues at coordinate 12,655 of NZ_LEKG01000201.1, forward strand.
AGCAGCCCGCGTACCGGCGCGCCGTCGAGCGAGCCGCCCCGCGTCGCGGCGAGCCGGTCGAGGGCGGACCGCAGGGCCGGTACCTGCCAGAGGGCGCACAGGTGCTGGCGGCGGCCGTTCCCGTCCACGTAGCAGGCGAGCGCGGCGGACCGACCGTCCAGCGTCTCCCGCCAGGCGGCGGGCGCGTCTTCCGGCCCGACGGCGGCAGGTGCGTCTTCCGACCTGGCGGTGGCAGGTGCGTCTTCCGGCCCGGCGGTGGCAGGTGCGTCTTCCGGCCCGGCGGTGGCAGGTGCGTCTTCCGGCCCGGCGGCTGCGGCGTCGAGCGCGGGCGGCGGGTCGTCGCGGGAGTGACAGGCGGCGAGCGCGCGTCGCAGCTCGGCCACCGCTGCGGTGGTGAGCAGCGGCAGGTCGGCGGCGAGCACTGCGACTGTCGTCGTACCGGGGTCGAGCAACGCCAACCCGGCTGCCGTAGCGGCCACCGGACCGCCCCCGGGCGGCTCTTCCCGGGCCGCCCGGACTCCCCTGGGCAGCGGGCCGGACGAGCCGACCACGATCCGCTGGTCCGCGTCGGCCACCGCGTCCAGCACCCGGTGCAGCATCGGCCGGCCGCCTACTGCCCGGGCCGGCTTGTCCACCCCGCCCATGCGCCGGGCCGCGCCACCGGCGAGCAGGATCGCCGCGTACCCCGTCACCGCCTCACAGTAGCCACAGCC
>NZ_LEKG01000202.1:0-13186 GCF_001029515.1 Micromonospora sp. RV43
GGGTAGCGGGCCGCGGGGTCGGGTCGGGTGCGGGCAGGGGGCGCCGGGTCAGCCGGACTGGCTGCTGGGGTCGGTGCCTGCGCCGCGGGTTCCGGGTGGCGGGTAGGGCTGCTCCGCGAGCAGCCGGGCCAGGTGGGCGCTGTTGAGCGCCAGCGCGGCGGTGGTGCGGCCGGTCGTGTCGGGTTTGGGGCGGGCGTCGACGTAGTCGGTCTTGTGCAGCGCCTCCCCGACCCAGTAGGTGGCCCCGGCGGCCGGGCAGGTGAACCCCACCTCGTTGAGGGCCTGCTGCACCTCGGCGATGGTGTGGTGCGCGCCGTCCTCGTTGCCGACCACGGCCACCCCGCCGACCTTGCCGTAGGTGCGCAGGCGGCCCTGGTCGTCGGTCTCGGACAGCTCGGCGTCCAACCGTTCGAGGACCATCTTGGTCACCGACGAGGGCTGACCGAGCCAGATCGGCGTGGCGATGATCAGGATCTGGGCGGCGAGCAGCTTGGCGCGGATGCCGGGCCAGCCGTCGCCGTCGCCCTCGTCGACGGAGACCCCGAAGCGCACGTCGTGGTCGACCACCCGGACGATCTCGCCGTCGACGCCCTGCTCGGCCAGCGCGTCGAGCACCTCCTGACCGAGCACCTGTGAACTGGACGTCGCCGGGGAGCGCTTCAGGGTGCAGTTGAGAACGAGTGCTCGGACAGCGGTCATGACCAGGTCCTCTCCACCTGAAGGGGCGCGAGGACTTGATACCCGCCACCGGCGCCGGGATGCGTCAGCCGGTGCGGCGGCGACGGTGGGCGCGGGCGGTGTCGACCGGCCGGCCCGGGTCGACGTGGCGCGGCCGGTCCGGCTCGTCGGGGCGCAGCGGCACCAGGTCGTCGGTGATCGCGTCGATGATCCGGTCGGTGGCCTGCCGGGCCGCGCCGGGGGAGCCCGACCGCAGGTCGTCCAGCGGCACCGGGGCGCCGAAGTGCACCCGGATGGCGGGCCGGCGGACGATCGCCCGGGCTGTCGCGCGCAGCATGCCCTTGGGCGCCCGGTAGGGGAGCACCTCGTGCGAGCCCCACTGGGCGACCGGGACCACGGCGGCGCCGCTGGCGAAGGCGAGCCGGGCGGCGCCGGTCTTGCCCCGCTCGGGCCACATGCCCGGGTCGAGCCCGATGCGTCCCTCCGGGTAGACCACCACCACCGAGCCGCCGGCCACGGCCTCGGCGGCGACCTCCAGTGACCGGTGCACCGCGGAGGTGCCCCGGTCGACGCGGATGTGCCCGGCGCGGCGCATCAGCGACCCGATCACCGGGGCGCGGAACAGACCGCCGGTGGCCATGATCCGGGGCGCGACGCGCCGGACCCGGCAGGCGGCGGCGAGCACCACCGGGTCGAACGGGCTGATGTGGTTGGCGGCCAGGACCAGCGGGCCGTGGCGCAGCGCGTCGGGCACGTCGCCGGTGACCTCCAGCCGGCCGACCAGCCCGACGACGGCGCGGGCGAGCGTCTGCGCGCTCCGCCACAGCAGCGGCGCGCGCCAGGGGGTGCTGTTCATCAGTGCTGGATGTTCCCACGTGCGGGCACAGCGGGGGGAGCCGGTGGGGGTCCTCCGGCGAGGGTGATCCCGGGACCGCAGGTCCTCCGGCAAGGTGATCAGGGTCATTGGTCCCGGGCCGGGTGGGGCCCTGCGGCCCTGCTGCTTTCGCTACGACGCCGAGTAGTATCTACTACGTCTCGTAGTATGCGCAGCTGGGGGTTCAGGTGGACGCGTTGGACGTCGCCCGCTGGCAGTTCGGTGTCACCACCGTCTACCACTTCTTGTTCGTGCCGTTGACCATCGGCCTGTCCGTGCTGGTGGCGATCCTCCAGACCATGTGGCACCGCACCGGCAACGAGCGGTACCTCAAACTCACCAAGTTCTACGGCAAGCTCTTTCTGATCAACTTCGCGATGGGTGTGGTCACCGGCATCGTGCAGGAGTTCCAGTTCGGCATGAACTGGAGTGACTACTCCCGCTTCGTCGGTGACATCTTCGGCGCGCCGCTGGCCATCGAGGCCCTGGTGGCGTTCTTCCTGGAGTCCACGTTCATCGGGCTGTGGATCTTCGGCTGGGACCGGCTGCCCAAGCGCCTGCACCTGGCCGCGATCTGGGCCGCCGCGATCGGCACCAACCTGTCGGCGTACTTCATCCTCGCCGCCAACTCGTTCATGCAGAACCCGGTCGGGTTCCGGATCAACCCGGACAGTGGCCGTGCCGAGCTGACGGACTTCGTCGCCGTGCTCACCAACAAGGTCGCCCTGGTGACCTTCCCGCACACCCTGGCCGGCGCGTTCCTGGTCGCCGGGTCGCTGATGGTCACCGTCGGCCTGTGGCACGTGATGCGCAACCGCGACAGCGCCGACACCGGCGCGTACCGCTTCGCCACCAAGCTCGGCTCCTGGGTCGTCCTGATCTCCTCGGCGCTGGTCATCCTCACCGGCGACATCCAGGGCAAGATCATGACCGAGGTGCAGCCGATGAAGATGGCCGCCGCCGAGGGCCTCTACACCACCGAGAGCCCCGCCTCGTTCTCCGTGCTCACCGTCGGCAGCCTCGACGGCAGCCGCGAGCTGTTCGCCGTCAAGATCCCGTACCTGCTGTCGTTCCTCGGCACCGGCGACCCCAACGGCACCGTGCAGGGCATCAACGACCTCCAGGCCCAGTACGCCAGCCAGTACGGCCCCGGCAACTACGCCCCGATCATCCCGGTCACCTACTGGAGCTTCCGCTTCATGATCGGCTTCGGGCTGGCCGCCGCCGCGATCGCGCTGCTGGTGCTGTGGAGCCAGCGCAAGGGCCGCACCCCGACCAGCAAGTGGCTGCTGCGGGCCGGCCTGGTCATGCCCGTGCTGCCGCTGCTGGCCAACTCCTTCGGCTGGATCTTCACCGAGATGGGCCGCCAGCCGTGGATCGTCTTCGGCGAGATGCTCACCCGCGACGGCGTGTCCCGCAGCGTCTCCCTGACCGAGGTGCTCACCTCGTTCACCGCGTTCACCCTCATCTACGCCGTCCTCGCGGTGGTCGAGTTCAAACTGCTGGTCCGCTACGCCCGCGCCGGCGTACCGGACGTCACCCCCCAGTCCGACGACGACGACACCGACGACGCCGAGCGCCCGCTGGCGTTCGCCTACTGACACCCCGGAGCCCAACCGTGGAACTGACGACCGTCTGGTTTCTCCTCGTAGCAGTGCTCTTCACCGGCTACTTCATCCTCGAAGGCTTCGACTTCGGCGTCGGGATGCTGCTGCCGGTGCTCGGCCGCGACGACAGGCAGCGCCGCGTCCTGATCAACACCATCGGCCCGGTATGGGACGGCAACGAGGTGTGGCTGATCACCGCCGGCGGCGCCATGTTCGCCGCCTTCCCCGAGTGGTACGCCACCCTGTTCTCCGGCTTCTACCTGCCGCTGCTGCTCATCCTGCTGGCCCTGATCGCCCGCGGCGTCGCCTTCGAGTACCGCCACAAGCGGCCCGAGGCGTCCTGGAAGCGCCGCTGGGACCAGGCCATCTTCTGGGGCTCGGCGATCCCGGCCGTGCTGTGGGGCGTGGCGTTCGCCAACATCTTCCGCGGCGTGCCGCTGGACGCCGACCACGAGTACGTCGGCGGCCTGCTCGACCTGCTCAACCCGTACGCGCTGCTCGGCGGCCTGACCACGCTGGGGCTGTTCCTCACCCACGGCGCGGTGTTCCTGGCGCTCAAGACCACCGGTGACATCCGGGAGCGCGCCGGCGCCCTCGCCGTGAAGCTCGGCGTCGGCACCGCCGTGGCCGCCGTGGCGTTCCTGAGCTGGTCGCTGAGCATCCGCTCCAGCGCCGCCGCCGTCGTGCTCGCCGTCGGCGCCGCCCTCGCCCTGCTCGGCGGTCTGGCCGCCGCCAAGGTACGCCGGGAGGGCTGGGCGTTCACCGGCACCGCCGTGGCGATCGCGCTGGCCGTGGCGACGCTGTTCGCCGCGCTGTTCCCGAACGTGATGCCGTCCACCCTCGACGCGGCCGGCACGCTCACCGCCACCAACGCCGCGTCCACCCCGTACACCTTGAAGATCATGACCTGGGTGGCTGTGGTGTTCACGCCGATCGTGCTGGCGTACCAAGGTTGGACGTACTGGGTGTTCCGCCGCCGGATCGGGGTACAGAACATTCCGCAACACTGATCGACCTGTGGGCGCAGGGGCGCGGGGCCGGTGCGAGGGGGTCGCACCGGCCCCGCGGGGCGTTCCGGGGTCAGCGCGCCTCGCGCAGCTCCGCCAGCCGCGCCTCGATCTCGGCCAGCTCGGCGCGCAGCTTCTCCGCCTGCTGCTCGGCCTCGGCCCGCTCGGCGGCCAGGATCTGCTCCACAGCCTCCTGCACCCCGGGAACGTCGACCAGTGCCACCATCCGCAGCGCCTCGGCCGGCTTCACCACGTACGGCCGGGCCAGCGCCTTCGTGCCCTGCTGCGCGGCCACCGTCCACTCGCCCTCGGCGTAGGCCAGCGTGACGGTCAGCCCCGGCGGGGTCTTCGGCTTGGCGGCCTTCACGACCCGCTTCGCCGGCTTCGGTTCCGCCTGCGGCTGCTCGGTCTTCGGTTCCTCCCGCCGCGGCGCCGGCACCCGCGGCGTGTCCAGCACGAACTCCGGCTCCGGCGCGGCCGGCTGCTGCTCCGGTTCCGGCTTCGCCTCGGCTGCCGGACGCCGCCCGGCACCCTTCGGGGCGATCGCCACGTCGGCGGGGGAGAACGGCAGCTCGTCGCGGCCGAACCGCACCACCACGAACTCCTCCGACGCCGCCGGGTCGGTCAGCTCCACCACCTGCCCGAGCTGCCCGGCCATCTGCCCGGCCGCCTCGGTGAACACCACCCGGGGCTTGCGGCCCGCGGCCAGCGCCTCCCGGATCCCCTGAATCTCGTCAGTGGACAAACCCTGACCCGCCATCACGCCCTCTTCCGTACACCTGTTTGACGCAGCCTTGATACCAGCCGGCTGCGACACCGCGATGATCAGCCCCCGAGGGCCCGCAGCGCCGCGTCGGCGTGCTCGTTCATGCTCAGCTCGCTGTGCACCACTGCGAGCACCCGCCGGTCCGTGCCGATCACGAACGTCATCCGCCGGGTGCTCAGCGCGCCCAGCGGCAGCCGCCGCCGCACCCCGAACGCCCGCGCCACCTCGCCGTCGACGTCGGACAGCAGCGGATAGTCGAACCCGTGCCGGCGGGAGAACTCCGCCTGCCGCTGCACCGGATCCCGGCTGATCCCCACCCGAGACGCGCCCACCGCCGCGAACTCCGCCGCCAGATCCCGGAAGTGGCAGCTCTCCGCCGTGCAGCCCCGCGTCATCGCCGCCGGGTAGAAGAACAGCACCACCGGACCGGCGGCCAGGAACTCCGACAGCCGCCGCGGCGCGCCCGTCTCGTCCGGCAGCGTGAAATCCTCGACCAGGTCACCGACACCCACCGCGTCACTCATGACGCGAGGATATGTAGACATCGGCGATCCCGCTCCGTCGTACCCGGCGAGCGGCGGGGAGGCACCGCCGCACGACGCGAAGGACCGACAGTGAAGTACGTGATCATGATCCACTCCAACCCGGAGCCGTGGGGCCACCCCACCTCCGAATACCTCGCCGCCCACCAGGAGCTGCCCGCCGAGGTACGCGACCGGCTCAACGCCGACTTCGAGCAGGTGATGACCGAGCTGCACGCCAACGGGGAACTGGTCGTCGGCGAGGCGCTCGGCGACCCCCGCACCGCCCGGCTCTACCGGTGGCGCGACGGCGCGCCGCTGGCGACCGACGGCCCGTACTCCGAGGCCAAGGAACACCTCGCCGGTTTCTTCCTCATCGACGTCGAGGACCAGGCCCGCGCCGACGCCGTCGCCGCGAAGTTCGCCGGCCCGGGGGAGACCGTCGAGCTGCGGCCCCTGATGTGGCCGGGCGGGTCCGATCAGTAACGCCCCGCCCCTCGCGGACGTGTGGCGCCGGGAGGCGCCGCACGTCCGCGCCGCGCTGCTGCGCCGCTACGGGCAACCCGACGCCTGCGAGGACGCCCTGCAGGACGCGGCGGAGGCGGCCGCCGCCCGGTGGCCGCTCACCGGCGTGCCCGACGAACCGCGGGCCTGGCTCATCCAGGTCGCCGCGCGACGGCTGATTGACCGGATGCGCGCCGAGGAGGCCCGCAGCCGCCGCGAGCGGCTCGACGCGGTCCGGCAACCCGGCGCCGTCGTGCCGCCCGTCGACGACACGCCCGTGACCGGCGCCGACGACACGCTGCGGCTGCTGTTCCTGTGCTGCCACCCGGCGCTGAGCCGCCCCTCCCAGGTCGCGCTGACCCTGCGCGCGGTCGCGGGACTGCGGGTGGAGCAGATCGCCGCCGCCTACCTGGTGCCGGCCCGGACCATGACCCAGCGGCTGAGCCGGGCCCGCGCGACGCTGCGCGAGGCGGGCGCCCGGTTCACCATGCCGCCGCCGGACGCGCTGCCCGGCCGGGTGGCCGCCGTGCTGGACGTGTGCCACCTGGTGTTCAGCGAGGGCTACACCCGCACCTCCGGCGACCAGCTCGTCGACGTCGAACTCGCCGAGGAGGCGATCCGGCTCACCCGCCAGGTCCACGCCGCGCTGCCCGGCCACCACGAGGTCACCGGCGCGCTGGCGCTGATGCTGCTCACCCACGCCCGGTCGCCCGCCCGCACCGACGCCGCCGGTGACCTCGTGCCGCTGGCCGACCAGGACCGCTCCCGCTGGCGCGGCGACCTCATCGACGAGGGCGTCACGCTGCTCGGCCGGGCCCTGCCCCACGGCCCGGTGGGCCGCTACCAGCTCCAGGCGGCCATCGCCGCCGTGCACGCCGAGGCACCGGCCTTCCCGGACACCGACTGGCTGCAGATCAGCGTCCTCTACGACATGCTGAGCCGGGTCGCCCCCAGCCCGTTCGTCACGCTCAACCAGGCCGTCGCGGTGGCCATGGCGCACGGCCCCGCCGTCGGGCTGGCGCTGCTCGACCCGCTGCTGGCCGACCCGGCGATGCGCGGCCACCACCGGCTGCACGCCGTCCGCGCGCACCTGCTGGAACTCCACGGCGACCCACAGGCCGCCGCCGAGCACTACCGGCTGGCCGCGCGGCTGACCGGAAGCCTGCCCGAACAGCGCTACCTCAACCGGCGCCTGAGCCGCCTGACCGGCGTCTCCTGAGCTGCGGCGCCGGTCAGGCCGCGCCGTGCTGCACGCCCGGTCAGCGCCACACCGCGGCCACCTCGTCGGCCACCGCGTCGGCCTGGGCGAACCCGGCCCGCGCCGACGCCGCCCGCCGCGCCGGGTCCAGCACGTTGCGGCCGATCGCCGTCCGCGCCGCCCGGTCCGGCGACACCACTGCCACCCGTGCCCCCGCCTCCCGCAGCGCCGCCACCTGCGCCGACAGCCGCGGCATCGGCCCCACCGCCGCGCGCGTCGGCGCCAGGACCACCACCTGCCCGCACCCGGCCGCCAGGTCCGCGTTCACCGGCGAGCGGACCCCGCCGTCGACGTAGCGCCGGCCGCCGACTGTGACCGGCGGCCACACCCCCGGCACCGCGCAACTCGCGCCGACCGCGTCCACCAGTGGCACCCCGCTGTCCGCGTCGAACACCACGAACTCGCCGGAGGCCGCGTCCACGGCGGTGACCAGCAGCCGCGCCGCCGGCCAGTCCGGCGACGGCAGCCGCGCCGCGATCACCGCCCGCCGTGACTGCTCCGACGGGGTACGCGCCGACAACGCCATCGCGCCGATACGTGCCCGGGCCCGCGCCGCGTCCCGGCCCCGCCCACCGGCCCACGCCCAGCGCAACAGCACGCCCGTCCCGAGCCGGGCCGGCACCTCGTCGCGGGGCGGCCGCAGCTGCGCCTCGTACAACCGCGCCGGCGGCGTACCCGAACGCACCTGCGCCCCCACCACCGACCCGGCCGACGTACCCACCACCAGGTCCGCCTCGTCCAACCGCAGGCCGTGCCCGGCCAGCCCGGCCAGCAGACCCAGCTCCCAGGCCACCCCGGTCACCCCGCCGCCACCCAGCACCAACGCGCGCCCCATGTGACAGTCCTCTCCACCCCGGATGGTCCCGCCCACGGTAACGTCGCCCCCACCGCAAGGCAGGGGAGAAGGCATTGACCTCCGTCACCATCGTCACCGGGGGAGGACGCGGCATCGGCGCGGCCACCGCCCGCCGGCTCGCCGCCGACGGCCACGACCTGGTCATCGGCTACCGCACCGACCACACCGCCGCCGAATCCGTGGCTGCCGACGTGCGCGCCGCCGGCCGCCGCGCGGTCACCGTCGCCGCCGACACCACCGACCCCGACCAGGTACGCCGCATCTTCGACGCCGCCGACCGGCTCGGCCCGCTCACCGGCCTGGTCAACAACGCCGGCGTCACCAGCCCGATCGGCCCGTTCACCGACCTGCGCGTCGACGACCTGCGCGAGGTCGTCGACGTCAACCTCATCGGGTACGTGCTGTGCGCCCAGCAGGCGGCCCGGCGGCTCACCCGCGGCGGCGCCATCGTCAACGTCTCCTCCGTGGCCGCGACGCTCGGCTCACCCGGCGAGTACGTGCACTACGCCGCCGTCAAGGCCGCCACCGACACCCTCACCGTCGGGCTGGCCAAGGAACTCGCGCCGCACGGTGTCCGCGTCAACGCCGTCGCCCCCGGGATCATCCGCACCACCATCCACGCCCGCTCCGGCGTGCCCGACCGGCCCGACACCGCCGCGGGCCGGATCCCGATGGGCCGCGCAGGGGAACCCGAGGAGGTCGCCGGCGCGATCGCGTACCTGCTCGGCCCGGACGCCTCGTACACAACGGGCGCGGTCCTGCGCGTCGGCGGCGGTCTCTGACCCGGCGGCGGCCCGGGGATCTCCACCCCCGGGCCGCCGCGTCGCGTCTCCTACTGGGTGAACAGCTTCGCCGCCGTGATCAGCGTCTGCACCACGCCGTAGCCCAGCAGCGCCGACACCACCAGCCACGACACCACCAGACGGGCCCGCTGCCCGCCACCGGTCCGCTCGTTCACGATCCGCTCCTCTCCGCCGTCACCGGCTGCCCCGGTCCCGTCTCGTCCCGCCCGGACGCGGGCTCGTGGTAACGCTGCGGCACCGGCCGCACCAGCAGGTTCGCCACCAGACCCACCGCCAGCACGCCGACCATCGTGAACAGCGCCGGCCGGTACGCCGCCGCGGTCAACGTGCCCGGCTCACCCTGCGCGTCGAGGAACGCGTTGACGATCAGCGGCCCGGCCACGCCCGCCGCCGACCACGCGGTCAGCAGCCGGCCGTGGATCGCGCCCACCTCGAACGTGCCGAACAGGTCCCGCAGGTACGCCGGCACGGTGGCGAACCCGCCGCCGTAGAACGACAGGATCACGCACGCCAGCAGCACGAACAACGCCGTCGCGGTCTGCCCCACCAGCGCCAGCAGCAGGTACAGCACCATGCCCACACCCAGGTACACCATGTAGATCGGCTTGCGGCCGATCACATCCGAGGTGGACGACCACACGAACCGGCCCGCCATGTTGAACAGCGACAACAGCCCCACGAACCCGCCGGCCGCCGCCACCGACACCGCCGACGTGCCACCCTCGCGGAAGAAGTCCTGGATCATCGGGCTGGCCTGCTCCAGGATCCCGATACCCGCCGTCACGTTGCAGAACAGCACCACCCACAGCAGCCAGAACGACCGCGTCCTGACCGCGTTGGCCGCCGACACGTTCGCTGTCGTCACCAGCGGCTTGTCCGCCACCCGAGCCGGGTCGAACCCGGCCGGCCGCCAGTCCGGCGCCGGCACCCGAACGTTGAACACCCCGAACATCATGATCACGAAGTAGCCGACGCCGAGCGTCACGAACAACCACACCAACGCCGGCCCCGACGCCGTGGAACCGCTGTTCGCCGGGTCGTAGGCCGGGTCGTAGAACGACAGCAGCTGCCGGGACAGGGGAGAGGCCACCATCGCCCCACCACCGAACCCCATGATCGCCAAGCCGGTCGCCAGACCCGGCCGGTCCGGGAACCACTTGATCAACGTGGAGACGGGGGAGATGTACCCGATCCCCAGACCGATCCCGCCCAGCACCCCGTACCCCAGATACAGCAACCACAGCTGCCCGGTCGCGATACCCAGCGCCCCCACCAGGAACCCCGCCGCCCAGAAACACGCCGAGACGAACATCGCCTTACGCGGCCCGTTCGCCTCCACCCACGTACCGGCCACCGCGGCCGACAACCCCAGCATCACGATCGCGATACTGAAGATCACCCCGATCGCCGTCTGACCGGTGTCGAAATGCGCGATCAGGGAGTTCTTGTACACGCTCGTGGCGTAGACCTGCCCGATGCACAGATGGATCGCCAGCGCCGCCGGAGGAATCAGCCAACGGCTGTACCCCGGCGGCGCGACGGTGTGCCGACGATCGAGTGCGGAAAGCATCAGTGCTTCCTCCGTCCGGATGGCGAGAACACCCCGGTTCATGCCCCTGCCGCACGCTGCACCCAAACCCGCCCCGCGCCGGACGGCCGAAACGCTGCGCCGAACGGTCACCGCCGTCCCGGCCCGTCATCACCCCACCACCGGCAGTCATCCCCGGCCCGGGATGCGACGATGACCGGGTGAAGATCCTGTCCATCCAGTCGTCGGTCGCCTACGGCCACGTCGGCAACTCCGCCGCCGTGTTCCCGCTGCAACGCCTCCGCCACGAGGTCTGGCCGGTCCTGACCGTGCACTTCTCCAACCACACCGGCTACGGCGCCTGGCGCGGCCCCCTGCTCGCCCCCACCGACGTCGCCGACGTCATCGCCGGCATCGAGGACCGCGGCGTGCTCGGCACCGCCGACGCCGTCCTCTCCGGCTACCAGGGCGACCCCGCCGTCGGCGCCGTCATCCTCGACGCCGTCGCCCGCGTCAAGGCCGCCAACCCGGCCGCCCTCTACTGCTGCGACCCGGTCATGGGCGACGTCGGCCGCGGCATGTTCGTCCGCCCCGGCATCCCCGAATACCTCCGCGACACAGTCGTCCCGCGCGCCGACATCGTCACCCCCAACCAGTTCGAGCTGGAATTCCTCGCCGGCCGCACCACCGACACCATCGACGACCTGCTCGCCGCCGTCGACACCGTCCGCGCCACCGGCCCCCGGCACGTCCTGGTCACCAGCGTCCTGCACGGCGACCTGCCCGCCGGCCACCTGGAAGTCGTCGCCGTCTCCGACGACGGCGCCTGGGCCGTCACCACCCCGCTGCTGCCGATCGCCCCCAACGGCGGCGGCGACGTCACCGCCGCCCTCTACCTCGCCCACCTCGCCACCACCGGCTCACCGAAGACCGCACTCGAACGCACCACCAACTCGATCTACGCGGTACTCGAGGCGACCCTCGAAGCCGGCACCCGCGAACTGCAACTCGTCGCCGCCCAGGACGCCATCGCCGACCCACCCACCCGCTTCACCGCCCGCCGGCTGCGCTGACCGACAGCGCGGGTGCACCTGCCGCGCGGGTGCACCCGCGCGGCGACTCGCCGCTCGAACAGGTGGACGACCCCACCGCCCACCAGGCAGGATGCGGACGTGCCACCGCACCCGGCAACCGACGACCCCGCGTTCGCCCAACGGCTGCGCGACCTCACCCGGCTACGCCGCGTCCGCGACCGCATCGACCGCGAATACGCCAAACCCCTCGACGTCGAAGCCCTCGCCCGCGGCGAACACATGTCCGCCGGCCACCTCAGCCGGCAGTTCCGCCAGACCTACGGCGAATCCCCGTACGCGTACCTCATGACCCGCCGCATCGAACGCGCCATGGCCCTGCTGCGCCGCGGCGACCTCAGCGTCACCGACGTCTGCTTCGCCGTCGGCTGCCAGTCCCTGGGCACCTTCAGCACCCGCTTCACCGAACTCGTCGGCGAACCACCCAGCGCCTACCGCGCCCGCCACGCACCCGACACCGCCGAACCACCCCCGTGCCTGACCAAACAGGCGACCCGACCGATCAGGAATCGAGAAGCCCGCACCGGCCGACCACCACTAGCGTGACCACCATGACGATCACCATTCACTACGCCTTCCTGCCCCACACCGACGCCGACGCCGCCCTCGCCTTCTACCGCGACACCCTCGGCTTCGAACTGCGCAACGACGTCGGCTACAACAACATGCGCTGGCTCACCGTCGGCCCACCCAACCAGCCCGAGACCGGCATCGTCCTGCACCCACCGGCCGCCGACCCCGGCATCACCGACGACGAACGCCGCACCATCCTCGAACTCATCGCCAAGGGCAGCTACGGCGCGCTCACCCTCGCCACCGACGACCTCGACGGCCTGTTCGACCGCCTCCAGGCCTCCGGCGCCGACGTCGTCCAGGAACCCACCGAACAGCCCTACGGCGTCCGCGACTGCGCCTTCCGCGACCCCACCGGCAACCTCATCCGCATCAACGAGCGGCGCTGACCCACCCCATGACCGACGCACCCCGCACCCGCGCCCGCCGCCGCAACGACACCACCCACCGCCTCGAAAACGACGTCGACTGCTGGGTCGCCACCGCCGAACCCGACGGCACCCCGTACCTCGTGCCCCTGTCCTTCGACTGGGACGGCCACACACTGCTCGTCGCCACCCCGGCCGACAGCCCCACCGGCCGCAACCTCGCCGGCGGCCGCGCCCGCGTCGGCCTCGGCCCCACCCGCGACGTCACCATGATCGACGGCGATGTCGAAACCCTCGCCCTCGACGCCCTGCCCACCGGCCGAGGCGACCGCTTCGCCACCCGAACCGGCTTCGACCCCCGTACCCTGACCACGCCCTACCGCTGGTACCGCATCACGCCACACCGCATACAGGCCTGGCGCGAAGCCGACGAGCTACCCGGCCGCACCCTGATGCGCGACGGCCGCTGGCTCGACTGACACCCGCACCACCGGACGGAGAGACCATGAGCAAGGCCACCACCGGCCTGCACCACGCCGACAGCCACGACATCATCCGCGTCCACGGCGCCCGCGAGAACAACCTGCGCAACGTCGACGTCGAGATACCCAAACGCCGCCTCACCGTGTTCACCGGCGTCTCCGGCTCCGGCAAGAGCTCACTGGTCTTCGGCACCATCGCCGCCGAGTCCCAGCGCCTCATCAACGAGACCTACAGCGCCTTCGTCCAGGGCTTCATGCCCACCCTGTCCC
>NZ_LEKG01000203.1:0-13186 GCF_001029515.1 Micromonospora sp. RV43
GAGTGAGGTGGTGGGGCCCGTCGGCGGGCCTATGCGGGAACTGCTTCGGGTGGGGCCGGGCACTGTCGATCTGGCGGCTGTCGATCCTCGGTCGACGCCGGGCCTACCGGTGGCGGCCGGGCACGGGCCGGCGCGCAAGGAGTGGGCGCGGGCCCAGGTCGAGCTGATCGGCGCGGAACTGGGGCGGCGGCAGGAGATGCTGTACGCCTCCGCGCAGGGCGCCGCCGGGCCGGGCGGCGCCACCAGCGCGCCGGCGCAGGCGGACGCGGGGCTGGACGGCGACCGGCCGCGCCGGGTGCTGCTGGTGCTCCAGGCGATGGACTGCGGTGGCAAGGACGGCACGGTCAAGCGGGTGGCGGGCGCGATGAACCCGCTCGGGCTGCACATCCGCTCGTTCGGGCCGCCGACCGAGGAGGAGTTGCGGCACGACTTCCTGTGGCGGGTACGCCGGGCGCTGCCGCCACCCGGGTACGTGGGCGTGTTCAACCGCTCCCACTACGAGGACGTGCTCATCGCCCGGGTCGAAGGGCTGGTCGACGAGGCGACCTGGCGGTCCCGGTACGCGATCATCAACGACTTCGAGCGGGAACTGACCGAGCAGGCGGTCACAGTGGTGAAGGTCATGCTGCACATCTCGTACGCCGAGCAGGGCGAGCGACTCATGGAGCGGCTCACCGACCCGACGAAGTTCTGGAAGTTCAACCCCAGCGACCTGGACACCCGGGCACGCTGGGGCGACTACCAGGACGCGTACGCCGAGGCTCTGGAGCGTTGTGGCACGGACGCCGCGCCCTGGTTCGTGGTGCCGGCGGACCGCAAGTGGTACCGGGACTGGGCGGTCGCCCACCTGCTGCGGGAGACGTTCGGCGGGTTGGATCTGGGGTATCCGCCTGCCGATTTCGACGTCGAACGGGAGCGTGACCGGTTACGGAGCCAGCGCCGTCCGTGATCAGGTGAACGGAAGGTGAACGAGCGGTGAATCGGGCCTGACCAGGGGTGGGCCGATCGAAAGTGGGTTCGGCGCGGTCCCTAGCATGCGCAGAGCAGACGCCCGGGGGGCGACGGCCACCCTTCCACCGACACGACGAGGTCCGTGCTGTGAAGTTTTCCTTCCGTCCCACCGAGGGCGCCTTCTACGAGCTCTTCACCAGGGCCGCGCAGAACCTGGTGAAGGGGACCGAACTGCTCAACGAGCTGGGTCTGCCCGGTGCCGACGTGCAGTCGATCAGCGAGCGGCTGACCGACATCGAGCACGACAGCGACCAGATCACGCACGAGCTGTACAAGAAGATCAACTCCACGTTCATCACGCCGTTCGACCGGGAGGACATCTACCGGCTGGGCTCGCTGCTCGACGACGTGATGGACCACCTGGAGGCGGTCGGCAACCTGCTCTACCTGTACGGCCTGACCAAGCTCCCGTCGCTCCCGCGCGAGCTGCACGAGCTGGTCAACGTGCTCGACCTGCAGGCCAAGCTCACCGCCGAGGCGATGCCCCGGCTGAAGTCGATGAAGGATCTCGAGGACTACTGGATCGAGTGCAACCGGCTCGAGAACGACGGCGACCAGGCGTACCGGATGCTGCTGGTCCGCCTCTTCTCCGGTGAGTACGACGCGCTCACGGTGCTGAAGATGAAGGAGGTGGCCGACGAGCTGGAGGCCGCCTGCGACGCCTTCGAGCACGTCGCCAACACCGTCGAGACCATCGCGGTCAAGGAGTCCTGATCCAGTGACACCCGAACTCATCGCCGTGCTGGCGGTGATCGCGGTCGCCATGGCGTTCGACTACACGAACGGCTTCCATGACGCGGCCAACGCGATCGCCACCAGCATCTCGACCCGGGCGCTGACCCCCCGGATCGCGCTCGCGCTGGCCGCCGTCGGCAACTTCGTCGGCGCGCACTTCGGCGCCGGGGTGGCCAAGACGGTCGGCGACGGACTGGTGACGTTGCCGACCGGGGTGGAGAGCCTCGGCGTGGTCTTCGCCGGCGTGCTCGGCGCGATCATCTGGAACCTGATCACCTGGTACTTCGGCCTGCCGTCCTCGTCCTCGCACGCCCTCTTCGGCGGCCTGGTCGGCGCCACCCTGTTCGCCGCCGACGGCATCGTCCAGTGGGGCACCATCATCGAGAAGGTCCTCATCCCGATGGTGCTCTCGCCGGTGGTCGGCCTGATCCTCGGCTTCCTGATGATGCTGGCGATCATGTGGCTGTTCCGGAAGGGCCAGCCCGGCAAGCTCAGCCGTGGCTTCCGGTGGGCGCAGACCGCGTCCGCCGCCGCCATGTCGGTCGGCCACGGCATGCAGGACGCCGCCAAGACCATGGGCATCATCGTGCTCGCGCTCTACACCGGCGGTTTCCAGGAGAGCAAGACGCACATCCCGGGCTGGGTCTTCTGGACCTCCGCCGCGATGCTGGCCGCCGGCACGTACGCGGGCGGCTGGCGGATCATCCGGACGCTCGGCCGGAAGATCATCGACCTCGGCCCGGCCGAGGGCTTCGCAGCCGAGACCGTGGCCAGCGCGGTGCTCTACTTCAACGCGCTGGTGCTGAAGGCACCGATCTCCACCACGCACACGATCACCTCGGCGATCATGGGTGTGGGCGCGACGAAACGGCTCTCCGCGGTGCGCTGGAACGTGGCGGGCAACATCGTGATCGCCTGGATCATCACGTTCCCGGCCGCCGCCGCGATCGCCTGCCTCGCGTACCTGCTGGTCCGGCCTTTGTTCTGAGTGACCTGACGCCGAGGGGTTCCCCGCCGTGGCGGGGGACCCCTCACGCGTAGGAGACGCCGATCCGGGCCTTGATGTCGTCGATCAGGCCCATCACCTCGAGCGTGGCGGAGTGCGGGACCAGCGGGCTCTCGGTCAGCCCGGCTGCCAGGCAGCGCTGCACCTCGATCGCCTCGTACTGGTAACCGCCGCCGGTCAGGTCCGCCGGGATCGTCTCCGGCTCGGCGCCGGCCCGATGCAGCACCACGTGCGCGGGCCGGAAGAACAGCTCGGGCAGGTCGATCCGGCCGGTCGTACCGGTGATCGACGCGGAGATCTCGGTCGCCCCGACCATGCCGCAGCTGAGCGTCGCCACCGCGCCGGAGTCCCAGCCGAGCACCATGCCGGTGTTCTCGTCCACCGCCTCCGGGGTCAGCTTGGCCCACGCCTGCACGTGCTGCGGCACGCCGAGCACCAGGTGGGCCAGGCTCAGCGGGTAGACGCCGAGGTCCAGCAGCGCGCCGCCGCCGAGCGTGCGGGCCCGCATCCGGTGCTCCGGCGGGAACGGGCCGGCCACGCCGAAGTCCGCCCGTACGTGCGTCACCTCACCGATCGCGCCGTCCCGGATCAGCTCCAGCACCCGCAGGGTCAGCGGGTTCGTCCGCATCCACATGGCCTCCATGAGGAACAGCCCTCGGGCGCGGGCCGTCTCCACCAGCTCGGTGGTGGTCGGCAGGTCCAGCGTGCACGGCTTCTCCACCAGCACGGCCTTGCCGCCGGCCAGGCAGGCGAGCGCCGCCTCGTGGTGCGCGGCGTGCGGCGTTGCCACGTAGATCGCGTCCAGGTCCGGGTCCGCGGCCAGTTCCGCCCACGAGGCGTACGCCCGCGGCACGTCGTGCCGGCGCGCGAACAGTTCGGCGCTCTCCCGGGTACGCGAGCCGACCGCGACCAGCTCGGCGTCCGGCACCAGCCGCAGATCCTCGGCGAAGCGGGCGGCGATGTTTCCGGTGGCCAGGATTCCCCAACGCGTCATGCCCGGCACGCTATCCCTTCCTGCTCCGGGGCCGGCAGGGTGATCCACCCGTCGGGATGTCAGGCGGTGCCGTGGGTGTCGGCGGCGGCCCGGGCGGCCCGTTCGATCGTCGCCCGACGTGCCGTCAGCGTCGGCTGGTCGGGTTCCAGGTGCGCGTACTCGGCCCATGCCCCGGTCGAGCCGTCGAGCTGCTCGCGCAGGATGTCGGCGTGCCCCGCGTGCCGATTGGTCTCGGCCACCACGTGGACCAGGATGTTGAACAACTTGACGTCCGGGCGGGGCCACCACGGCACGTGGCCGGGAGCGTCGACGGCGAGGGCGTCGATCGTCGCGTCCGCGTGCTCGGCCGCCCGCCGGTAGCGGCCGATCACCTCCTCGCGGGTCTCGTGCTCGGTCGCCCACATGTCGGTGCCGTCCGGATCCGGGTCGTCCCACCGGGGCAGCGGCTCCGGGAACGGCCTGCCGAACACCTCGCCGAAGTACCGGGCCTCCCCGAAGGACAGGTGCTTGACCAGGCCGAGCAGGTTGGTGCCGGACGCGGTCAGGGGACGGCGCACGTCGTACTCGGACAGCCCGTCGAGCTTCCACAGCATCGCCTCGCGGATCTGGCGCAGGTCGTTGTGCAGATACTGCTTCGCGAAGTCGTCGATCATAGGTCACCACCCTGCCAGTCGCGACCGGCGGCCGCTGCCCAGTGCCGGCGACGGTCCGGCTGGTTTGGCTGGTCCGGCCGGCCCGCACGACCGGGCGCGGCGAGCTGATGCCGCTTCGCGGCGAACACGTAGCGTGAAGAACGCGCAGAGTGACGGCTGCCGCCCGCCTCCTCGTCGAAGTCAGACGTCCAAAGGCGATCATCCGGACATAAGGCGGCCTTGGCGCGAGTTGGGCTGACCACCTCGCGCCCACTTTGCTCTGCAGCCTCATCCGCACCGCTCACGGACGGTTGCCGATGCGGATCTGGCTGCAGAGCAAAGGCGGCAGAGGGGTGCCTGTTGCTCGGGGCCGAAAACTACGCATCGTGACTAGACGGCGCGGTCGGGGAGTGTGGGTGAGGCGGCGTGCGTCTCGGCCCGGCCGCCCCCGGCCGGGCCGCCCGTCGCGAACTAGGCTCGGCGCATGACGATCGACGGCTTCGCCGCACCCCCCGCCCTGGTGGAGCACGCCCGCCGGTTCCAGGCCGAGGGCGCCGTACCAGCCGTACCCCGGGTCGCCGCCACCGTGCTGCTGCTCCGCCCGGCCGGCGACGGCTTCGAGGTCTACATGATCCGCCGGGTGGCGGCGATGACGTTCGGCGGCATGTACGCCTTCCCCGGCGGCGGGGTGGACCGCTCCGACTCGGAGGCGCACCTCGGCTGGGCCGGCCCGCACCCGGCGGCGTGGGGGGAGCGCCTCCGGCTCGACCCGGCCGCCGCGCAGGCGGTGGTGTGCGCCGCCGCCCGCGAGGTCTTCGAGGAGGCGGGCGTGCTGCTCGCCGGGCCGGACCCGGACACGGTGGTAGGCGACGTGAGCGGCGACGACTGGGAGACGGCCCGGCAGGACCTGGAGGGGCGGCGGGTCGGCTTCGCGGACCTGCTGGCCGGTCGGGGCCTGACGCTCCGGTCCGACCTGCTGCTGCCATGGAGCCGGTGGATCACCCCGGAGTTCGAGCCGCGCCGCTTCGACACGTACTTCTTCGTGGCCCTGCTGCCCGAGGGGCAGCGGACCCGGGACGTCTCCGGCGAGGCCGACCACACGCTGTGGCTGCGCCCGGCGGACGCGCTGGCCCGGGCGGAGGCCGGCGAGCTGACCATGCTGCCGCCCACCATGGTCACGCTCGCCGAGGTCGCCGCCGCGGGCGACCTCGCCGGCGTGGCCCGCGCTGCGGCGGAGCGAGAGCCGGGTACGCCGATCCTGCCGCACATCGACGGCCTGGACGGTGCCGAGCCCCGCTTCCGCCTGAGCTGACCTCGGTCGGCGGTGTTAAGAGGGGCCCCTTCCTCTACCGGAGGCGTTAACAGGGGCCCCCTCCTTACACCTCAGCCGAAGCGGCCGGTGATGTAGTCCTCGGTCTTCTTCTGGCTCGGGTTGCTGAAGATCTTCTGGGTGTTGTCGTACTCGATCAGGCGCCCCGGGTCGCCGGTCTTCTCGATCGAGAAGAAGGCGGTCCGGTCCGACACCCGCGCGGCCTGCTGCATGTTGTGCGTGACGATGATGATGGTGAACTTGTCCTTGAGCTGGAACATCAGGTCCTCGATGGCCAGCGTGGAGATCGGGTCCAGCGCCGAGCAGGGCTCGTCCATCAACACCACCTGCGGCTCGACAGCGATGGTGCGGGCGATGCAGAGCCGCTGCTGCTGACCGCCGGACAGGCCCGCGCCGGGCTTGGCGAGGCGGTCCTTCACCTCGTCCCACAGGTTCGCCGAGCGGAGCGCCCGCTCGGCCGCCTCCTCCAGGATCGACTTGCGCCGCACGCCGTTGAGCCGCAGGCCCGCCACAACGTTCTCGAAGATGCTCATGGTGGGGAACGGGTTCGGCCGCTGGAAGACCATGCCGATCATCCGGCGGACCGCCGTGACGTCCACGTCTCGGTCGTAGATGTCCTGGTCGTCGATGGTGAGGCTGCCCTCGACCCGGGCGCCGGGCAGCACCTCGTGCATCCGGTTGATCGACCGCAGGAACGTGGACTTGCCGCAGCCGGACGGCCCGATCAGGGCGGTGACGGTCTTCGGCTCGACGGTCAGGTTGATGTTCTCGATCGCCTTGAACCCGCCGTAGTAGGCGGTCACGTTCGTGGCTTCGATGCGCTTGGCCATGGTGGCGGTACCTCCGGGGTTCATCGGCCGAGCCGGTTACGACGGGCCAGCAACTTCGCCGCGACGGTGAGGACGAGGACGAGGGCGACCAGGGTCAGCGCCGCGGTCCACGCCCGTGCCGGCGAGTACTTCGACGCCTCGCCGGCCTGCTGGTAGACGAAGAGGGCCAGCGACGACTGGTTGTTCTCGAACGGGTTGAAGTTGATCGCCGCGCCGCCGCCGGCGACGAGCAGCACCGGGGCGGTCTCACCGGCGGCCCGCGCGATGGCGAGCATGATGCCGGTGACGATGCCGGGCAGCGCGGTCGGCAGCACGACCCGCAGGATGGTCTTCCACTTCGGTACGCCCAGGGCGTACGCGCCCTCGCGCAGCGGCGCCGGCACCAGCCGGAGCATCTCCTCGGTGGAGCGGACCACTGTGGGCAGCATCAGCACGCTCAGCGCCAGCGCGGCGGCGAAGCCGGAGAAGCCCGGCCGGCCGTCGTTGAACCACGGCGAGACGACCAGCACCCAGAAGGCCAGCACGAACAGGCCGGTGACGATCGACGGGATGCCGGTCATCACGTCCACGAAGAAGCGGATGGTGAACGCGAACCGGCCCCGGCCGTACTCGACGATGTAGATCGCGCAGAGCACGCCGAGCGGCACCGTGATCAGGGTGGCGATGCCCACCTGCTGCAACGTGCCGACGATCGCGTGGTACGCGCCGCCGTTGGCGTCCCGCGAGCCGATGTTGTTCATCGAGGTGCCGAAGAAGTTGGCGTCCAGCCGCTCGGAGCCCTTGCTGACAAGCGTCCAGACCACCGAGGCCAGCGGCAGCACCGCCAGCACGAACGCGGAGTGGATCAGCGCGCTCCAGGTGCGGTTGCGGGCCGACCGGCGGCCCTCCACCGCGTTCGCCGCGACGAAGAGACCGGCCAGGTAGAGCAGCGCGCCGACCACCACGACCAGGACCGGGCCGCCGATGCCGGCGCCGTACACGATGCCCGCCGCGAGCAGCAGCGCCGCGACGGCGATGGCCGGAGCGGCGTACGCGGGAAGACGCTTCGCCCGCAGCGTGGCCGGCTGGGCCGGCGGGCGCGGGCGGCGGGGGGTGAGGGTAGTGGTCATGCGGCCGACTCCGTGAACTCGCGCCGCCGGTGGATGATCGCCCGCGCGGTGATGTTGACGATCAGCGTGATCGCGAACAGCACCAGGCCGGAGGCGATGAGTGCGCCCCGGCCGGTGTCGTTCGCCTCGGCGAACCGGTTGGCGATGTTCGCGGCGATCGAGTTGCCGCCGCTCTGCAGGATGTTGAACGAGATGGCGTACGTGGAGCCGAGCGTGAGCGCCAGCGCGATGGTCTCGCCGAGCGCCCGGCCCAGGCCGAGCATCACCGCGGCGATGACGCCGGGCCGCCCGTACGGGAGGACCGCGGTGCGGATCATCTCCCAGCGGGTGGCGCCGAGCGCGAGCGCGGCCTCCTCGTTGGCGGTCGGGGTCTGCCGGAACACCTCGCGGGACAGTGAGGTGACGATCGGCAGCACCATGATGGCGAGCACCACCGAGCCGAGCAGGATCGAGTTGCCGTACGGGCCGTCGCCGAAGATCGGGATCCAGCCGAAGTACCTGTTCAGCCACGCGGACAGGTCGGCGACCGGCTGGGCGAAGTAGTCCCGGCCCCAGAGGCCGAACACGACGCTCGGCACGGCGGCCAGCAGGTCGATCAGGAAGCCCAGGGCGTTGCCGAGCCGCCGGGGCGCGTAGTGCGACAGGTACAGGGCGATGCCCAGCGCGACCGGCACCGCCATGAGCAGCGCCAGCAGCGAGCTCAGGACCGTACCGAAGGCGAGCGCGCCGATGCCGAACTGCGGCGGGTCGTCGTTCGGGAACCAGCCCTCGAACGTCCAGAACGACTCGGTGTTGGCCCGCAGCGCCGGGACGGCCTTGGCGATCAGGAAGATCGCGATGGCCGCGATGACCACCAGGACCGTGGTGCCGGCGGCCAGGGTCAGGCCGCGGAACGCCCGTTCCGCGCCGAAGGCGCGGGCCCGGGGGAGGGCGCCGCCGCCGCCGAGGCCACCGTCGGGGCGGCCCGGGTTACCGGGGCGCTCGGCCACACGCGCCGAGGCACCGGCGGGTCGCTCGTGACTCGTGGTCACGGGGTTCCCGCCGGTGCCGGCGTGGGCCGAGCGGTGAGGGGTGTCACCCATCTGCTCGCTCGCTTCGTGTTGAGGAGGTGTCGGTCAGAGCGTCAGGAGAGGCTCTTGACCGCGGCCTCGACCTTGGTGCGGACGGTCTCGGGCAGCGGCGCGTAGCCCAGCTCGACGAGCTCCTTCTGCCCCTCGGCGCTGGCGGCGTGGCCGAGCAGGCCCTTGACCAGCGGCAGCTTGTCGGCGGCGAGGCCCTTGCTGCAGACGATCTCGTAGGTCGCCAGGACGATCGGGTACGCCCCGGCCTCCTTGGTGTTGTAGTCGATCGACATCTTCAGGTCGTTGCCCTGACCCTCGAACTTGGCGCCCGCGATGGTCTTCCCGGCCGAGTCGCCGGTCAGCTCGACGAACTCGCCGTTGCCGTTCTTGATCTTCGCCATTTTCAGGTCGGAGTTCTCGGCGTACGACCACTCGACGTAGCTGATGGTGCCGTCGGTGCTCTTGACCTTGCTGGCCACACCGTCGGACTTGGCCGCGCCGACGCCGCCCGGGGCCTTCCACGCCTTGGAGTTGCCGAGCGTCCAGTCCGCCTCGGCGGTCTTGGAGAGGTACTTGGTGAAGTTGTCGGTGGTGCCCGACTCGTCCGAGCGGTGCACCGCCTGGATCGCGGTCGACGGCAGCTTGGCGTCCGGGTTGTCGGCCTTGATCGCCGCGTCGTCCCACTTGGTCACCTTGCCGGCGAAGATCTTCGCCAGGGTGGCCGGGCTGAACTGGAGGTTGTCCGCGCCGCTGACGTTGTAGACGACGGCGACCGGGCCGATGACCATCGGCAGGTTGAGCGCCTGGCCGCCGGTGCACTTGGCGTCGGCCTGCGGCTGCTCCTCCGGCTTGAGGGCGGAGTCCGAGCCGGCGAAGTCGGCGGTGCCGGCGATGAAGGCCTGGATGCCGGCGCCCGAGCCGCTCGGCTCGTAGTTGATCGTGGTGCCGGCGCACTTCTGCTGGTAAGCCTTGATCCACTCGGCCATGGCGTTCTTCTGGGCGGAGGAGCCCTGCGCGTTCAGCGTGCCCGTCGCGCAGTCCACCGCGGCGGCGGAACCGGAGGTGGAGGCACCGGCCGGCTCGTTGTTGTCCGAGCCGCAGGCGCTGAGACCGAGAACCGCGGTAAGAGCGAGACAGGCGATGGCGCCGTGCCGCTGGAGCTTCACTTGAGGGGTTTCCCTTCACGTCTTTGGTCAGGTCGCCCGGAGTGCCGGGGGCCGGCGCTGACCGGCTGACACGAAAGGTAGGAGGGCCAGGTGGACGGTTCGCCGGACGTAAGTGAACGCGCGGTGAACACGTTCAGCCGACGAGGTGGCCGTACGCTGAGGAGGGGTTGTCCATTTCGTGAACTAGCAGCCCGCTATCGCCTTTGTGGCGAATTTCCGGGGCCGGCGAGCGCTCAGCCGAGCTGGTAGTTGACGTGCGCGGACCAGTGCGCGAAGCCCAGCCGCTCGTAGAGCGCCACAGCGGCGGTGTTGCTCTCGTCCACGTAGAGCATCACCCGGTCCAGCCCGCGCTCGTCGCGCAGGTGGGTCAGGCCCGCGGCGGTGAGCACCCGGCCCAGCCCGCCCCGGTGCGCGGACGGGTCGACGCCGAGCACGTAGACCTCGCCGATGCGGGCCGAGCCCTGCTGCTCGTGCACCTTGGTCCAGTGGAAGCCGAGCAGCCGCCCGGTGGCGGAGTCGACGGCGAGCAGGAATCCGGCCCTGTCGAACCACGGCTCGGCGATGCGGACGCGCAGGTCGTCGAGCGTCCACTTGCCCTGCTCCGGGTGCTGGGCGAAGGCGGCGTTGTTCACCGCCAGCCAGGCCTCGTCGTCCTCGCCGGGGCGGAACGCGCGCAGCGTCACGCCCTCCGGTACGACCGGTGCCGGCAGCTCGGCGGTGAGCGGACGGCGCATCTGCCAGAGCACCCGCGCCCGGGAGAAGCCCAGGTCGACGGCCAGTGCGGCGGCCGACGGGTGGTCGCCGTGCGCCCAGGCGCGCAGCGGTCCGGACGCGGCGGCCACCACGCCACGGGCCAGCGCCCGGCCGGAGCCACGCCGCCGGTACGCCGGGTGCACGACCATCTCCACGCCGACTCCCTCGGCCGGGGCGGTGGTGTCGAGGTGCGCGTACCCGGTGAGGGTGCCCTCGGTGGTCCGGGCGGTGAGGTGCACGGCGGGCGCCTCGGGGTCGCGCAGCCGCAGCAGCACGTGCTCGTCGAGCGGGTCGGCGCCGTCGGCGTCACCGGCGGCGCGGGCCAGCGCCAGCACCTCGGCGACCTCGTCCGGCGTCAGCCGGTCCGCCCGGTCGATCCCGTCGGCCCCGGCACCACTCGTCGGCTCGGTGCTGCTCATCTGAGTCACGGTAGCGGCAGGCGGGCCGCGGTTCCCGTCGGACGACGACGGCGATCGGTGGCGCTCGTCACGGGCTGCCGACGGGCAGCGCCTCCAGCTCGAACCGGGCCAGCAGTTCGGGCAGGAGTTGCTGCAACGCGCTGACGGTGCCGGACCGGTCCCCGCCCGCGTCGTGCATGAGCACGATCGCGCCGGGCCCCATCTGCGAGCGGACCATCGCCTCGATGGTGGTGGCGCCCGGCGCCTTCCAGTCCGACGGGTCCACACTCCAGTGCAGCGGGGTGAGACTCAGGTCGGCGCAGGCCGACATGACGGACGGCGTCCAGGCCCCGCCGGGCTGGCGGTAGTACGCGATCCGCGCGTCGGGCGCGGCGGCCAGGATCGCGTCGTTCGTGCGCAGCAGGTCGGCCCGGATCGTCGCCGGGGCTCGCTTGCCCAGGTTGATGTCGTGGTTCCAGGAGTGGTTGCACAGCGTGTGGCCCTCGGCCACGATCGACCGGACCAGGTCCGGGTGGGCCTCGACGTTCTCGCCGACGACGCAGAAGGTCGCCCGTACGCCGTACTGGGCCAGCAGTGCGAGCACCTGCGGGGTCCAGCGGGGGTCGGGGCCGTCGTCGAAGGTGAGCGCGACCTGGGACGAGCCGGTGGCGACCAGGGCGCCGTACGGGCCGTCGCCGCCGGGCTCGACCGGTGCGGCGTCCGGCGCGGCGTCGGGGCTCGGCCGTGGGCTGGCCGTGCCGCCCGGGAAGTCGGTGCTGGGTGGCTGCTCGCCGTAGCGCGGCCCGTTGAGCGTGGTGGCGACTCCGGCGGCCGACGGATGCGGGTCGGGCACCAGGCTGCGGCCCAGCGCGAACGCCGATCCGAGCAGGCCGGCCAGTACGACTGTCACGAGCCCGGCGGCGCGCAGCGTGGAGCCCCGCATCAGCGGCACCGGCCGTTCGTCGCCCCCGTGGTCACCGCACGCACCGTCGCCCCCTTAGCCCGACAATTCCGGCAGCCAGAATATGGCTGACTGATCGGGCAAAAAGGGCATATAAGAAAAGTGCCCTCTAGTGGGGTGGGGCGTGGGCGGTCAGACCGGCAGCGGGGCGGGCTCCGGCTCCGGCAGCGAGCGCGATGGCGGGACGACGAACTTGTAGCCCACCTGGCGGACGGTTCCGATCATCGACTCGTACTCCGAGCCGAGCTTGGCGCGCAGCCGCCGCACGTGCACGTCCACCGTCCGGGTGCCGCCGAAGTAGTCGTAGCCCCAGACCTCGCGCAGCAACTGGTCCCGGGTGAACACCCGCCCCGGGTGCTGGGCCAGGAACTTCAACAGCTCGAACTCCTTGTACGTGAGGTCGAGCGGCCGGCCCTTCAGCTTGGCAGCGTACGTGTCCGGGTCGATGTTCAGCTCGCCGGCCCGGATCGAGCCGCCGGCGCCGGCGGTGGCGTTGCTGAGCCGGCCGACCGCGAGCCGGAGCCGGGCCTCCACCTCGGCCGGCCCGGCGCCGGCCAGGATCACGTCGTCGACGCCCCAGTCCGCGTTGAGCGCGATCAGCCCGGCCTCGGTGACGACCGCGACGAGCGGTACGCCGAGCCCGGTGGCGTGCAGCATCCGGCAGGTGGCCCGCGCCTCGCTCAGCTCGGAGCGGGCGTCCACCAGGACGGCGTCCGGGGTCGGGCCGGAGACCAGCGTGCGGACGTCGCGGGGTGCGGTGCGAACCGAGTGCGGCAGCAGGTCGAGTGCCGGCAACACCGCCGACGGCTCACCGGCCCGCGCGGTCACGAGCAGCAGGAGCTCCACGATCACCCTCCGTCCCGGCGGCCTTCCGGCCGCGCGCGACCAGCGACACGCCCGGGTGCGGGCGGCACTGTGAACTTGCGTGGGTCCCGGCGTCGTCGACGGGCGGGTAACGGCCTGAGCGTAACCGATGGACCGGCCGTCACCTTCGCGCGATTTACCGTTTGCCCTTTCTGCCCTCGATCGCGGCGCAGGTTTTAACGTCGTCGAAACCGGGACCTCCGCCGAGCCGCCCGGGTCTGGCACGATCGGGGCGTGTTTCCCTCCACCTCGCGCGACACCGGTCGTGAACCGTGGGCCGACGACCCGTCCGCCGGGCCGTCCGGCCCACGGTTCACGACCGGTGTCGCGCGAGGT